>SLJX01000137.1 GCA_007134885.1 Halanaerobiaceae bacterium | reverse complement strand
GATCATCATGGCTATATTGAGAGAATGAAGGCTGTGATGGAAGCTCTTGGTTATGAGCGGGATGACCTGGAAATTATTATTGTTCAGATAGTTACATTGCTGCGGGAAGGTAAAAAGGTTCCTATGTCAAAGCGTTCCGGAGAGTTTGTCACTATGCGGGAGGTGCTGGAAGAGGTCGGCCGGGATGCTGCCCGATATTTTTACAGTATGCGCAGCACTGACAGTCACTTTGATTTTGATCTGGAGCTGGCTAAAAAGCAGTCCACCGAAAATCCTGTTTATTATATTCAGTATGCCCATGCCCGGATAATGAGCATTAAAGATAATGCCGGAGAGTTGCTGGGGAAAATGGAGTCAGGAGATGCCTCACTCTTAAAGACTGAAGAGGAGATTGAACTCTTAAAGCTGCTGGCTCGCTATCCGGAAGAGCTAAAAATTGCCGCTGAACGCCGGGCCTGTCACCTGGTGGCCGCCTATGCCCACGAACTGGCCGGAGCCTTTCATGTATTTTATAATAAATGCCGGGTGATAACTGAGGATCGGGAATTGAGCCTGGCCCGCCTTAAGCTGGTAGAAGCAGCCAGGATTGTACTGAGAAATGTTCTGGAGGTTATCGGAGTTTCGGCTCCAGAGCAGATGTAATTTCCCATTAAGGAGTGAGCTTTTATGACCAAATATATTTTTGTCACCGGGGGGGTAGTCTCAGCCCTGGGTAAGGGAATCACTGCCGCTTCCCTGGGCCGCCTGCTGAAAAGCCGGGGCCTGAAGGTTTCCATCCAGAAGTTTGATCCCTATATAAATGTGGATCCCGGTACCATGAGCCCCTACCAGCATGGAGAGGTTTTTGTCACCAGCGATGGGGCTGAAACCGATCTGGATCTGGGGCATTATGAACGTTTTATTGATACCAATCTCAGCCAGAATAATAATGTAACCACCGGAATGATATACGGCTCGGTTATCCGCAAGGAAAGGCGAGGAGAATATCTGGGGGCAACAGTCCAGGTTATTCCCCATATTACTGATGAAATAAAGGGGCGCATCCGCCGGGTTGGCCGGGAGAGCGAAGTTGATGTTGTTATAACAGAGATTGGGGGGACTGTAGGAGATATAGAGGGGCTTCCCTTTCTGGAAGCCATCCGGCAGATGAAGGGTGATATCGGTCGAGAAAATGTTTATTACCTGCACTGCACACTTATTCCCTATCTTGAGACTGCTGGAGAATTAAAAACCAAGCCCACCCAACACAGCGTCAAAGAGCTCCGGAGTATCGGTATTCATCCCGATGCCATCATCTGCCGCTCTGATCGGGAACTGACAGAAGAGGTCAAGGATAAAATTGCTCTTTTTTGTGATATTGAACGCCGGGCGGTAATTGAAGCCCAAGATGCCGAACATATTTATGAAGTTCCTCTTCATCTGGAAGAAGGTGGTCTCTCTGATATTATTATTGAAGAGCTGGAGTTAAGTGAAAAAGCCGGCAGTCCCGATCTTAAAGAATGGCGGGAAATGGTTAGCAGTATGAAGAGTCTCACCCGCAGTGTCAGGATAGCTGTTGTGGGTAAATATGTTGAACTGCCTGATGCCTATCTCAGTATCAGCGAAGCCCTGGACCATGCCGGGGTAAAAAACAATACCAGGGTTCAAATCAACTGGGTCTGTTCAGAAGATTTGCAATCTGGAGAAGCAAAACTGGCCGATCTTAAGGAAATGGATGGGATCCTGGTTCCTGGAGGTTTTGGCGAACGGGGAATTGAAGGAATGATTTCTGCTGTCAACCTGGCCCGAAGGGAGGGATTACCGTTCTTTGGAATCTGTCTGGGAATGCAGTGTGCGGTGATAGAGTTTGCCCGGCAGGTTGCAGGTTTTGAAGACGCTCACAGCAGCGAATTTGATCAGCTGACCGGGCATCCGGTAATAGATTTGATGCCTGAGCAGCAGGATATTGAGGATAAGGGAGGGACCATGCGTCTTGGTCTCTATCCCTGCAAGCTTGCTGCAGAAAGCATTAGCAGAAGTCTTTATCAGGAAGAAATAATTTATGAAAGACACCGCCATCGCTATGAGGTTAATAACGAGTTTCGGCCTGAATTCTCCAGGGCTGGACTCAGAATGGCCGGACTTTCTCCTGATGAAAGACTGGTAGAAATAATTGAGATTCCTGAGCACCCCTGGTTTATCGGAGTTCAATTTCATCCAGAATTCACCTCCCGTCCCAGTCGGGCTCATCCGCTTTTTACCGGCTTCATTGAAGCAGCCTTAAAAAGATCAGAAAAAAATTAAAACAATAATTTTCAGGGGGAGATATCTGTGAAAAAAGTCGTTATTACTGCTGCTGTTAGAACTGCCATTGGAAAATTTGGAGGAAGTCTTAAAAAAATAAAGGTTGCTGACCTTGGGGCTGAAGTTGTTAAGTCAGCACTGAAGCGGGCTGGTGTTTCCGCTCAGGAGGTAGATGAGGTGATTTTGGGCCATGTTCTTCAGGCTGGCCAGGGGATGAACACTGCCAGGCAGGCTGCCCTGGGCGCCGGTTTGCCTGAAACAGTTCCAGCTATGACGATTAATAAGGTCTGTGGCTCTGGCCTGAAATCAGTCAATCTGGCTGCCCAGAGCATCATGCTGGGAGAAAATGAAATAGTGGTGGCCGGAGGCATGGAAAACATGAGTAATTCCGGTTATTATCTGCCTGATAACCGCTGGGGCAGCAAAATGGGCCACGGCAAAACTATTGATCTCATGATTAATGATGGTCTCTGGGATGTTTTTAATGATTATCATATGGGGATCACCGCCGAAAACCTGGCTGAAAAATATGACATTTCCCGGGAAGAACAGGATAGATTTGCTGCTGAAAGTCAGAACAAAGCTGAGGCCGCCTGGGAAGAGGGCAAATTTGCTGCAGAAATAACTCCGGTTGAAATTCCTCAACGCCGGGGAGAACCGGAAAGTTTTACTGAAGATGAGTATTACCGGAAGGACGTTACCCCTAAAGGTCTGGCCAAGTTGCCTCCAGCCTTTAAAAAGGATGGTACGGTAACCGCCGGCAACGCTTCCGGTATCAATGATGGAGCAGCAGCTCTGCTGGTTATGAGTGCTGCCAGGGCAGAGGATTTGGGTCTGGAACCTCTGGCCGAAATTATCGCCCAGGCTTCAGCGGCTGTTGACCCGGCTGTTATGGGAATTGGACCGGTTCCAGCGACTAAAAAAGCTTTAAAGAAGGCTGAACTTGAACAGTCTCAGCTGGATCTGGTAGAACTAAATGAAGCTTTTGCCGCCCAGTCTCTGGCCGTCCTGGCTGAACTTGATATTGATCCTGAAATCATAAATGTTAATGGTGGGGCAATTGCTCTAGGACATCCTATTGGTGCCAGCGGAGCCCGGATTCTGGTAACCCTGCTGCATGAAATGAAGCGCCGGAAGAGTCGTTATGGTCTGGCTTCTCTCTGTATTGGCGGAGGCCAGGGAGTAGCAACCGTGGTTGAGAGGCTGAGTTAATTGCAGCAGAAAGCCAATGGTGATTGTTTTTAAGTTATTAACAGAATTTATCAGCAAAGTCCAGATAAAACTTTAATCGGCTGGAGGAGGCCTGGATAATGAGCTATCAATATATTAGCATCACCCGAGATGAACCTCTAGCAGAGGTTATTTTGAACCGTCCCGAGGTTCTCAATGCCTATCACCATGAAATGCTGCTGGAATTAAAGGAGGCTCTGCAGGAAGTTTCTCAGGATGATGAAATAGCGGTTGCAATTTTGACCGGACGGGGTTCCCGTTCTTTTACAGTTGGTGCTGATATCAACTGGCTGGAAGAGCTCTCTGCCGATGAAGCCCGTCAGGTTTCCCGGCTGGGGCAGAATATCTGTAATTTAATTGAAGAAACCAACAAGGTAGTTATTGCAGCAGTAAACGGTTATGCCCTGGGAGGTGGGATGGAAATTGCCCTGGCCTGCGATTTGAGGCTGGCATCCAGCCGAGCCCGTTTTGGCCAGCCTGAGGTTAAACTGGGACTGGTACCCTGTTTTGATGGAACCCAGAGATTGCCCCAGATGATCGGGGTGGGCAGGGCTAAGGAGATGCTCTTTACTGGAAATATTATTGATGCCAGCCTGGCCTATGAAATCGGCCTGGTCAACCGGCTGGTTACCCCCAGAGATTTGCTGCGTTCCAGCCGGGATCTGGCTGGTGATATAGCCAGCCGTTCCAGTCAGGCGGTGGGCCTGGTAAAGGAAGCCATAAATAATGGGCTTAGAGAAGGACGCTTTGCTGGAAGCAGTTATGAAACAGAGGCCTTTGGTGTTTGTTTTGAAAATATCGAACATGTAGAAAGATTTAAAAAGCTGAAAGGATTTATTGATGATTAATCTCAGCTTTTTGGTGTAACAATATATTTACCTCGTCAGCTTTATGGTAGAATAATATTTACATCGGGGGGATAGTTGATGTTAATCGTGGGAGTTAATGGCAGTCCCCGAAAGCAGAGCAGCGAATTTTTGCTGGAAAGTGCCCTAGAAGGAGCCCGACAGACCGGGGCAGACACTCGTTTAATTCAACTGACAGACAGAACTATCAAACACTGTCGGGGCTGCAACAGCTGTCTTAAAGAGGAAAGATGTGTCCAGACCGATGAACTGGAGGAAGTAACTTCCAATCTGCTGGAAGCTGCAGGGTTAATTTTTGCTGCCCCCTCCTATTTTGGTTCAGTACCGGGAGTTATGAAAAATTTTCTGGATCGCACCCGCTATTTAAAGATGCGCGGTCATTTACTTCAGGATAAACCCTTTGCTGCTTTAAGCACTTCCGGTCTAAGGGAAGGTGGAGCCAGCCAGGTTATTACCAGCCTGCATTATTTTGCCCTGCTTCAGGGCATGCTTGTTGTTGGAGCTGCCGGAGACCCCCGCACAGAACCCAATTTCATCACCGGGACCATGCAGACTGGCAGCGGCTGGCAGAAAATATCTGAGGATGACAGAACCGGGGATTTATCCCGGGAACTTGGGAAAAGAGTAGCTAAACTGGCTGAAAGGCTGGAAAAAAATAATTCATAAGGAGGTTATATCATGGACAAGATCGGTATTGTAGGAGCCGGCACTATGGGCAGAGGAATTGCCCAATTTTTAGCAGGAGCAGGTTCAGAAGTAATCCTTCATGATATCAAGACCCAGTATGTGGAAGATGCTTTAGAAAGCATAGAAATAAATTTAACCCGCAGTGTGGAAAAAGAAAGAATTACTCCCGATAAAAAGCAGAAAACCCTTAATAATATAGAAATAACCACCGATCTTAAGGATTTCAGGGATAGAGAGCTGGTAATTGAAGCTGCTACTGAAAAAATGGAGGTAAAGAAGAAAATATTTCAGGATCTTGATACTATCTGTGAGGAGGACACTATCCTGGCAACCAATACCTCTGCACTCAGTATTACTGGAATTGCCGCCACCGTAACTAATCCGGAAAGAGTTCTGGGAATTCATTTCTTTAATCCCGTGCCGGTGATGAAGCTGGTGGAAATAGTTCGGGGGCTGACCACCTCCGAGGAGGTTATTCAGGAATGCCAGGATTTTGTAGCTGCTGCTGGCAAGACTGTGGTTGAAGTCCAGGAATCTCCCGGTTTTATTGTCAACAGGATACTTATTCCCATGATCAATGAGGCTGCCTTTTTGCTGCAGGAAGGTGTTGCTTCAGCCGATGATATTGATACTGCCATGAAAAATGGTGCCAATCATCCCATTGGCCCGCTGGCCCTGGCAGATATGATAGGTATCGATGTCTGTCTTTCCATAATGGAAACCCTCCAGGAAGAACTGGAGGAAGACAAATATCGTCCCTGTCCCCTGCTGAGGCAGAAGGTACGGGCCGATCAGCTGGGACGTAAGAGCGGTCAGGGATTTTACAACTATAGTTAGTCCTTATTTTACTGGCTTTTAACTTTACTTTTAGCTTATTGCTGTGTTTTTAAACCTATATTATAATTTTTAGTTTGTTAACCTGAACTTAAAAGACAGGAACAAAAAATATTCAGTTTTGGATTTCATATTAACTGATGTCATGACAGACTGAAGCATCCCGGTTTGACTTTATAAAGATTAAATTAATTTTCAAAAAGACTGAAAGAGGGGGAGATGCTCGGTGACAGAATTTAAAAATATCAGGATAGAAATTGCTGACAGGATTGGTGAACTCTCTATTGACCGCGAGGATAAGCATAATGTTTTGAATTCTGCTGTAATTTCTGAATTAAAGAAGGCTCTGCTGGAGCTAGAAGAGGCTGACATCAGGGTGCTGATTATTACCGGATCAGGGGATAAATCTTTTGTCGCTGGAGCTGATGTTGCCGAAATGAAGGAGTTATCCATGAGTGAAGCCCGGGAATTTTCTCGGGATGGCCATCAATTGATGCAGCAGGTTGAAGAGTTTCCTCGTCCGGTAATTGCTGCTGTTAATGGTTACTGCCTGGGAGGAGGCAATGAGCTTATGATGGCCTGTGATCTGGCGGTTGCCAGCCAGGAAGCGGTTTTTGGTCAGCCAGAAACCGGTCTTGGTATTATAGCCGGTTATGGCGGAACCCAGCGCCTAGCCAGACTGGTAGGAGTAAGAAAAGCCAAGGAGCTTCTTTATACCGGGAGAAAGATAGACGCAGAAAAGGCCCTGGAACTGGGATTGATTAATGAAATTGTCGAGCATCACCAGGTTAAGGATAGGGCCCGGGAGCTGGCCCGGGAAATAGCCGGTCAGGCACCGATAGCTTTAAAACTGACCAAGGAAGCTGTGAACTTTGGTCTGGAAGAAGGGGTGGAAAAGGGTGATTCTTATGAAATAAATGCCTTTGCTCTCTGCTTTGGTACCGAGGACCAAAAAAAGGGTTTGCAGGCCTTTCTCAATAAAGAAAATATTGAGTTCCAGGGAAGGTGATTTCTACATGAAGAAAGAAATTATCAACACATCGGGAGCTCCGGCTGCCATTGGAGCCTATTCTCAGGCGGTAAAAGCCGGAGAACTGATCTTTGTTTCTGGACAGATTCCCCTGACTCCTGAAGGGGAACTTATTTCCGGGAGTGTCGGGGAACAGACCGAACAGGCTTTGAAAAATATGGAAGCAATTCTGCTGGAATCAGGCAGTTCTCTATCTCACGTTGTGAAAGTAAATATTTATGCTGCTAACATGGAGGACTTTAATGAAATCAACAAGATATATGCCGGTTTTTTTGAAGATGAACCTCCGGCCCGGGCCTTTGTTGAGGTCAGCCGCCTGCCCAAAGATGTGAAGATTGAGATTTCCTGTACAGCAATCAGTTAAAAATTTGCCTGAATGATTGAGTATTATCATCTCCGGCCGGAAAATTTCCGGTCGGTTTTTTCTTTTAAAAGAAGAGATATTTCTAAAATAATGGTGGGGTAAAAATATCAATTATAGACTTGATAGCAGGAAAGAACAATTAATTTTCTCTGGAAAAAAGGATTTTACCGGATGGTGCAGAATAAGTAAAAATACAGGGAGGTGCCCAGGGAACCGGAGCTGAATTAAAACCGGTTCTGGTATTATGATAATAGAAAAAACAGCATCTCTAGCTCTGCGTTGTTCTGATTGCGGCAAGCTGGAGACTCATAAATTAAATATTTTTCACCTTTCCGGTGATAATAAATTATATCTGGATTGTGAATGCGGGCATAATAAAATTGAAGTCCGGCGTTCTGGCGGAGATTTTATTGTCAGCCCTTACTGTCTGGCCTGCGGCCGTTACCATAAAATTTCTATTCCTGAGAAGCGGGTTTGGAATGTCAGCAGAGTTCAAACCCTTAGCTGCCCTAGGACCAGATTGAATCTTGGTTATTATGGTCCCTTTAGCCTGCTGCAGCATGAGATAGATCGTCAGCAGCGGGAACTGGAACTTTTAACAGATGGCCTGGGTTTTGATGATTTTGCTGACCCTAAGGTTATGCTTACAGCGCTTGATATTCTTCATGATTTTGCTGCCCGGGGCGATTTAAATTGTGAATGCGGCTCCCGGGAAGTCCATATAGAGCTTCTCTCCGAGCAGATAGTTCTGACCTGTCAGGTCTGTGCCGGCGGACTTTCCATTCCTGCCAGCTCTCCCCATGATATAAACAGGTTAGAAAGTTTTGACAATCTACTCTTAAGATACAGAACCAACACCTCACCTCATAATTCCGGCCCCTAATTCTATTCTTTGAGAAATTAATTCCTGTGAGTTTTAATGTCATAATTTGATTCCACAATTGGCTTATTAAAAGAGCTTTATTTGATTTTATTACCCATATTGTTTTTTATTGCTTATATTGTCTGCTATAATTTAGAGCAGGTGCCGGAATTTAGAGCAGGTAGCGGTTGGGACAGCGGGATGTGTTTTTTAGGGAAAATATTTGTTTTGTGCCTGATTTAACTTGAAATAATGGGAGCTTTTCGATACAATACGAAGGAGTGCAGCAAAAGCAGGGATTTTTTACTTAATGATTTTAAGCTGGGCAATATTTTATTTTTTTATGGATAAACCAGAGGATAATTGCAGAAAAACTAATATCAAAACAGGGAGTGATAAAATATGAATCTGGTACCAATGGCAGAAATTTTACAGAGAGCTGATGAAGAAGGTTACGGAGTTGGTGGTTTTAATGTTAACAATCTGGAATCTCTGCAGGCCATAATTCAGGCTGCCGAAGAGGAAAATTCATCTTTAATTCTGGCAACCAGTGAAGGCGCCATCAAATATATGGGTATGGATCATGTTATAGGAATGATTGAGGGTTTCCTCGAGAATACTGATCTGCCGGTTGCTCTACATCTGGATCATGGTGGGAGCTTTGATGCTGCCATGAAATGCATCAGAAAGGGTTATTCTTCTGTTATGATTGATGCCTCGAAACATCCCTTTGAAGAAAACATAGCTAAAACCAAGGAAGTTGTCCAGGCTGCTCATGCTGTAGGAGTTACGGTTGAGGCTGAGTTAGGTCGGCTGGTGGGCAGTGAGGATGAAATAACTGTTACTGAAAGGGAGGCTGCCATGACCGATCCTGATGAAGCCGTGGAATTTGTGGAAAGAACCGAGGTGGACTGTCTGGCAGTGGCAATTGGAACAGCTCATGGTGTCTATAAAGGCGATCCTGAACTAGATTTTGATCGTCTTAAGGCTATCAATGACAAGGTTGATATTCCTCTGGTACTTCATGGAGCCTCCGGTGTTCCTGATTCCGATGTTCAGAAATCCATCGGCATGGGAATCCGCAAAATTAATGTTAATACCGATTTTCAGCAGGCCTTTACCGCTAAATTAAGAGAAGTTCTAGCTGATGATCCCGAGCTATATGACCCCCGTAAGTACTGCGGTCCTGCCAGAGAAGCAATGGCTGAGAAGGTTAAAGAAAAGATTCGGGCCTTTGGCAGCAATGGTAAAGCCTGGTAAGCTGGACTAACTATTTATTGGGCCCTGCCCTTTTCTGATCTGGCAGGGCCTTAATTTCTCAAAGCGGGTGATTGGTTTGCTCTGGCTGGTGTTTATTTTATCTTCTGTTATAATAATTGCTGCCGGAATTATGCTTACCAGGGCTGCAGAAGTAATTGCTGAAAAAACCACTCTTGGTCAGCTCTTGGTGGGTACCATATTGCTTTCAGCTGCTACCTCTCTGCCGGAACTGGTTACGGGCAGTACAGCTGCCGTGATTTTATCCCCGGATCTGGCCCTGGGTAATATTCTAGGCAGCAGCATCTTTAACCTGGCAGTTCTGGCCCTGATTGATGTGCTGGAGGGGCCGGGACCGCTGATGCTTAAGGTAAATCTGGCACAGCTGATGCCCGGTATGCTAATGCTGCTTATGAGCGGCCTGATTGGAACGGCCCTGGTTATTTATACCATCATGGGAATTTCTCCTCTCCCCCTCTGGATGGGTCCTGAAAGCCTGCTCCTGATTGTAGTTTATCTCCTGGGACTTCGTCTGATTTTCCGCTATCACAATCGTCTTTCTCCTGCAGAGGCAGAAGTTTTAATTGCTGATATTTCTTCTGAGTTGACAGGTCCTTCTGAATTGACCCATCTGGACAGAATTACTTTGCCCCGTTTTTCCCTAAAACAGGCCTATTTGATTTTTATCCTGGCAGCAGTCATAATTTTGCTGGCAGGCAGGCGCCTGACCACAACTGCTGATGAACTTGCTGTTGTTACCGGCCTGGGTCACACCTTTCTGGGACCGGTGCTGCTGGCAGCGGTGACTTCTCTGCCGGAGCTGGTGACTTCTCTGACAGCTTTCAGAATTGGAGCTTTCAATCTGGCTGTGGGAAATGTGCTGGGGAGCAATCTGATAAACCTTCTGATCCTGGTCTGGATAGATGGATTCTTTCCCGGCAGTCTGCTGGCTGCTTCCAGTCCGGCCAATCTTCTTCCCCTCTTTTCATCTCTATTAATGACAGTTTTGATTATGCTGGGGCTTATTTATCGTTCCCGTAAATCCATTTTAAGGCTGGGATGGGGAGCTGCTCTTCTGCTGTTAATTTATTTTCTAACTATATTTTTTCTTTATATTACGGGAACAACTCTGCCTCTTTACTAAAATTTATTAGCAGGTGATTTATATTGAATATTTCAGAACTAGAGCGAAAGACCATTACTGAACTGCATGAAATTGCCCAGGAAAGGGAAATTTCAGGTTATACCCGCATGCGGAAGAAGGATCTTGTTTTTGCTCTGCTTAAACAGGAAACTGAAAAGGGAGGCAATATTTTTGCCGAGGGGGTGCTGGAGGTCATTGAAACTGAAGGCTATGGTTTTATCCGGCCTTCTAAGTATCTGCCTTCCAGTGATGATATTTATATTTCAGCCTCTCAAATCCGGCGCTTTGATCTCAGAACCGGGGATGTAGTCTCCGGGCAGGTGAGAGAACCCAAGGAAAATGAAAGATATTTTGCTCTTTTAAGGATTGAGGCTGTAAACTATCAGGATCCGGAAAGGGCAACCGAAAGGGCTTATTTTGAAGATCTTACTCCCCTCTATCCCAGGGATAGGCTGAGACTGGAGCATCATCCCCGGGAAGTTTCCAGCCGATTGGTGGATATAATATCTCCAATTGGACTGGGGCAGCGGGGGCTGATTGTTTCTCCTCCCAAGGCCGGAAAAACTGTTCTTCTGAAAAAAATCGCCAACAGCATCCGGGAGAATTATCCCGATGCCAGGATGATGATTCTCCTGATTGATGAGCGGCCTGAGGAGGTTACTGATATGGAAAGGTCGGTGGATGCTGAAGTTGTCAGCTCAACCTTTGATCATCCTGCTGATGATCATATTCAGGTTTCTGAACTGGCTCTGGCCAAGGCTAAACGCCTGGTCGAGCATCGGCACGATGTGGTAATTCTGCTGGACAGCATTACCAGGCTGGCACGGGCAGCTAATGTTACCACCCCGCCCAGCGGCAGAACTCTATCCGGGGGGCTGGATCCCACTGCCATGCATTTTCCCAAAAGATTTTTTGGGGCCGGCCGCAATATAGAAGAAGGCGGCAGCCTTACTGTGCTGGCAACTGCTCTGGTTAACACCGGAAGCCGGATGGATGATATGATCTATGAAGAATTTAAAGGCACCGGTAATATGGAGCTCCACCTGGACCGCCGGCTGGCCGAGCAGCGAAT
>SLJX01000101.1 GCA_007134885.1 Halanaerobiaceae bacterium | reverse complement strand
GCTCAAAGCGCTGATGTTGATGTAATCTCTGGCGCTACGGGAAGCAGCGAAGGTTATCTTGAGGCTTTAAGGGCTGTGCTGGAAGAGGCAGCAGCAGAATAGCCAGAGTATAATTTATATGAGTATTATAGATCAATTTTGATTAAGGAAATGCCCTAAATAACTGGAGAAAGGGTGATAGCTATAAATGTTTAAATTTAATAATGTTGTTGAGCAGGTTCTGCTCCTGGGCCTGCTCCCGATTCTCGGGGGAAGTAGAAACTTGCTGACAGCTGTTATAGTCACTGCAGTATTTGTTTTAATTGCTCTATTAAGCAGAATGATTTCCAGAATAATTAAGATTGAAGCTCTGGCAGACTCTCACTGGATATTTTTGCTGGCCTTTGGCATCTCAATTGCCTATGTTTGTTATCTGGCTACAGCTTACCTTTACCCGGAAGTTTATCAATATTCCGGAATGTATATTTTGCTGGTAGGTGTGACTCCTTTAACCTATATAGGCTGTAAAGAGGAAGTGAGCTTTTCTAGTCTCTGGAAAAAAATTAATGTATTTTTTGTTGCAATTTTGCTGGTTGCCTTCTTTAGAGAATTAATTGGCTTTGGCTCTATTGTTGGGAGAGATCTTATGGAGGTTGGTTTTGCTCCTTTAAGCATTTTTGGACAATCAGCTGGAGGTTTTGTCATACTGGGTACTATCTGGATTTTATTTAGATTGCTGGCTGTTCTGGGCAAAATTAATCTTGAATATTTCCAGCTAGAAGGGGCTGAAATGAATGAATGAACTCTTTGGATTCTTTTTAGAAAATATCGTGCCAAGAAATATGGTGATTGCCTACTTCCTGGGTGTAGTTTTAGCAATAGTGGAAACCGAAGGATTAAGGACTTCGCTGGTTAAGGGAACAAAATTTGCCCTGGGCATCTTTTTTGCTGCAATTTTAGGTCTGCTTATTGCTGATATTCTGGCACTGGAACTGGAATTTTTGATTGTCTGGGTGTTTTTCCTGAGTGCAGCATTACTATCACTGGTCTTAATGTTTTTTGGAGAACTGCAGGGAGACTTTTATGGAATGCCCAGATTCTTTTTATTCTTAGCACCGGTAATTGGGATACAGTGGATACTTTTTCAGGGCAACTATGATTTTGCTCAGCTAATAACAGGTGTATTTGCTAATTCTCTGGGCTACTATCTGGCCTTTGTGCTGATTGCCACCATAAAAGAGCAGGTAAAAATATCAGAAGCTGAATCGATATTTAAATTAGTACCGGCAATTTTGATTGGCCTGGGCGTTACAGCCATGGCAGTTCAGGGGTTTTTCTTTCTCTATTAGAGGCAGTCTATCAGAAAAATATCGCTGAGAAAAAAGATAATGTAATTCAACATCAGTTGGATAGGTGTTAGAAAATCTAACCTGATTCAGGATTTTATTATCCTTTATCAGGTTTTTTATTTTAACAGGAGGGAAAGGTCTTGATATATGTTCTGGCCGGTGGCAGGAGTACCAGAATGAAAGATGCTGATAAAGCTCATATGAAATTTGCAAAGGACAGAACGATACTGGGTTTCATTCTGGACAATCTTACCGGACATTTTAGTACAAAAAAAGTTTCCCTGGTGGTTAAAAATCATGAAGATTTTCTGGTCTATCAGAAGAAATATAAAGTCGGAATTGTTGAGGATTTAATTGACGCCGGCCCACTGGGAGGAATTTATTCCGGACTGCAGCACAGTACTTCAGCAGTAAATTTTTTTATGGGGTGTGACATGCCCTTTCTCCAGCCGGATCTTATAAAGTGGATGCTGAATAACTGTCAGCAGGATATTTTAATTCCCCGGCAAAATTCACATTTAGAACCTCTCGCTGCGGTTTATCAAAAAAGCTGCCTTTCTGCCATAAAAAGAGCACTGGATAGCGGAAGCAGAAAAATACTGGATTTTTTCCCTGAAGTTGAGGTGGAATATCTGGAGGAAGATATGATCCAGGCTATATCTCCTTTTAATTATCATTTTTTTAACATAAATAATAAAAAAGATTATCAGTTTGCTGTCAATGAAATAATTCCACTATTAAAAAAAAATAGAAAGATTTAATTTTTATTGGTTTAAACATCTTTTATTTGTTGAGATATCGGTGCTTTTAGGTTATAATAGCATTAAGGTAGAAAATGAGGGGGTTGGGAAAGCATGTTTGGACTGGGTGCTCCAGAATTAATAATACTTCTGATAATAATTTTAATTATATTTGGCCCCGGCAAACTGCCTGAAATCGGTAAGTCAATTGGCCGGGGAATTAGAGAATTCAAAAGTGCTTCAGAAGGTAGAGATGAAGGATCAGATGTTAAAGAAGAGAAGGCTAAAAATACAGAAAAGAATAAAAATGGAGATAATAAAAATTAACTAAAATTTAGTACTTATTTTCTGGAGGAAATTATGAACTCTGAACAGGAGATGTCGCTGGTAGAACATTTAACAGAACTGCGCAGCAGGCTGCTTAAATCAATTGCTGTAATTTTAATTTTTTCCATTGGGGCATATGTTTTTTCCGAAAGATTGCTGAGTTATTTAACGGTTCCCGTTGGTGATCTAGTGTTTTTAAGTCCGGCTGAAGCTTTTTTGACACACATTAAAGTATCGGTTATTTTCGGGATATTGATTTCCCTGCCGATAGTTTTCTATCAGTTCTGGAAATTTGTTCTGCCTGCCCTTAAAAAAAATGAAAAGAAGTTTTTTTATATTTTGCTACCAGTTTCATTACTGCTATTTTATGCGGGAATATTGTTTTGCTTTTTTGTAGTTTTACCTCTGGGAATCAGGTTTCTCCTGGATTTTGGCGGCCCGGAACTGGAGCCCATGATATCACTGGGATATTATATTTCTTTTTTATTAGCCCTGCTGTTGCCTTTTGGATTAATATTTGAACTACCACTGGTTTTAAATCTGATGGTGAAATTGAGAATATTATCTGTAGAAAGGATAGTTTCTGTTAGAAAATATGTGATTGTACTGATATTTCTGGTTGGGGCCATTTTAACTCCCCCCGATATTATTACCCAAATTTTACTGG
>SLJX01000069.1 GCA_007134885.1 Halanaerobiaceae bacterium | reverse complement strand
GTTGAGTGAACTGGATGAAATTATTTCCACGGTTTTTCATCATTTAGGGTGAATTTGATGATAAATTCAACTTATCTTAAACCCCCCTCGGGTATGTAAAGCAGTTTACATACAGCCACAAAATTAACAAGTATAATGCTATTAAAGATACTCGTACGGGGTTATTGTATGGGCAAAATTCAAATTTAGGGGGACACATTATGCAGGCTTTATATTTAATCATGGCACTTCTTCTGCTTATTTCTTTCTTTTTTGATCGGGAAAAAACCTGGCAGTCAATTCAGCGAGGGAAAAATAAAATGATGAAAATTCTTCCCGGTTATCTCAAACTTCTTGTTCTGCTGTCGCTGGTACTTTTATTTTCCGAAGACTTTATCGTAGAATATCTCGGAGGTCAGAATATTATTCTGGGAAGTGTTTTAGGGCTAATAGTTGGCTCAATTACCATGATGCCAGGTTTTATAGCCTATCCACTTGCCGGAATTCTGTTAACCCGGGGAGTTAGTTACATGGTAATTGCAGCCTTTATAATTTCTCTTCAAATGGTAGGAGTTGTCACCTATCCGGTGGAGAAAGAGTATATGGGAGTTAAGGCCACGATTTACCGGAATCTGGCCGGTCTGGCCATAGCAGCTGTTCTGACACTGCTGATAGGACTTTACTACGGGGAGGTTATAATCTAATGAAAAATAAAAAAGAAAAAGATCACCGGCTGGATTATGGGATTTTTCTTGTTTTTATAGCATTTCTGGGAATTTCCCGGTTAATAAATTTTGATCTGGGAAGAGCCATGGGAGAAAACTTTCTGATCTTTGCCCGGGACATGATTTTGATTCTGCCGCCCGCCTTTATTATCATCGGACTCTTTGAGATCTGGGTTAAAAAAGAAACAATTGAAAAACATTTTGGCAACAGCTCAGGCTTGAAACGCCATATCTACGCTATTCTGCTGGCAGCCACCACGGTGGGCGGAACCTTTGTCGCTTTTCCGGTAGCCAACTCTCTCTATCATAAGGGAGCCGATTACAGCTCAATTTTCACCTACATTACCTCGGCCTCTCTGGTAATGATACCCATGAGCGTTATGGAGGCTTCGATTATCGGACTGGAGTTTACCCTGCTGAGAATCGGGCTTTCTCTCCCGCTGGTAGTAATCAGCTCTATAGTGCTGAATAATATATTCCAGCATGATAATTATGCTCTGCCGGCGAATGTGTAATAACTTCAATTTTTATTATCCGCTCTGATTAACCTGTAAAATTATAGAAATTAATATTAATATAAAAATGCGTTCCTCGGATCTTTTCACTCCGATGAACGCATTTCAATATTATAAACATCTCCTTTATTTCAGAAACTCTACTCTTTCATTCCAGATTTAATCATTAAACTCTCAATAAAAATCCGTTGATTAAAGATGAAAAATACCAGCAATGGCAGTACTATAAACATAGTTCCCGCCATAAGCAGAGTCCAGTCAGCCCCGCTTTCTTGTTGAACAAACATACCTAATCCTATAGCAAGAGTCCTGACAGAAGGAGTTTCAGTAATAATTAAGGGCCAAAAATAATCATTCCAGTGTACTACAATACTGATCAGGGCAAAAGCTGTTATTATTGGTTTTGATAAAGGGATCATCACATGTCTTAAAATTCTCAAATGCCCGGCCCCATCTATTCTCGCAGAATCCAACAATGATTGCGGTATTTGCTTGAACTGCTGCCTTATTAAAAAGGTTCCATAGCCGCTGGCCACAAAGGGTAAAACCATTGCAGTTCTGGTATTAATTAAACCTAAAAATCTCATGACATCATAGTTGGGTACCACTATCGCCTGTAACGGCAAAAGCATCTGAGCTATAAATATATAGAACAATATATCTCTTCCTGGATACTCTAATCTCGAAAATGAATAGGCTGCTGGTATAACGACTAATAACTGTAATATCACTATGGCAGTTACTACAATTACTGTATTAATCAAATATATTCCAAAGGGAGCAGCATCCAGTATTTCTGCATAGTTTTGCCACCTAAAACTCCTGGGAATTAAGCCAAATCCCTCCTGGAAAATAGCTTCGCTGGGCTGTAAAGATGTAGTTAAAGCCCAGATAATTGGAACTATAATAATTAAACAGATAATCATTAAAAAAATATGGGAAACTAAATTCCCCACTTTTTCTTTAGTTTTATATGAAAAAATCTTTATCTCCCCCTTAAGCAATTATACTTACTCAAAAGCACAGAATGAGTAAACCTTATCCATACTGCACATATTTCCGTAAAGCTCTCATTATAACAATTATTATTGCAAATAGAATTATGACCAAGAGTGCCGTTAAAGCATTACCTAAACCAAAATTCCAGAATCTAAATGTTTGTTGATATATATAATAAACAAAAACATTAGTAGCATTGGCAGGTCCACCCTGGGTCATAATATGAACAATATCAAAAACTCTGAAAGACTCGATTATATTTACAATTATAACAAAAAGTAATGTGGGAGTTATTAGGGGTAGAGTAATAAATCGATGTTTTTGAAGCCAGTTTGCTCCATTAATCTTAGCTGATTCATAAAGAGATTGATTGACATTTTGCAAACCAGCTAAAAACAAAATAATAAAATATCCAATATTCTTCCATATCATCACAACCATTAAAGAGCCAAGTGCTGTACTGCTGCTGTTTATCCAGGCTCTTCCCGGATGACCAAACAACCTTAAAACTCTATTTATTATTCCAATATTGGGATTATAAAGGAAAACCCACAACATTGCAGCGGCTGCCATGGGTATAAGAGTGGGAGAAAAGGCAGCAGCTTCATAAAATTCCTTAAATCTAGTTCTTTCATTAATTAAAATAGCAATAAATAATGATAGAATTATTACAACTGGAATTGTTCCAATTAAATAGATAACATTATTTCTTAAAACTCTCATGAAAAGAGCATCATTAAATAATTGTACGTAATTATCTAAGCCGGCAAATTGAGGTTCTGGCATCCACAGGTCATGTTCGAAAAAACTCAAATAAAAACTTCTGAATATAGGATAATAGGTAAAAGTTATTAAAAATATTGCAGATGGTAATAAAAATAAATAGGGCAC
>SLJX01000204.1 GCA_007134885.1 Halanaerobiaceae bacterium | reverse complement strand
GATGCCATTGAAATGCAGGATAATCTAGCAGTTCTAGACTACGAAAAATGTATTAACTGCGGCCTTTGTGCCGAAAAATGTCCCGCCAATACCATCGATTTCTACGGAGAAAAGATTACTGCTATTGAAATAACCGAAGACTGCATAGGCTGCACCAAATGTGCTCAGGAATGCCCGGTAGACGCCATCTCCGGAGAGGCCAAGGAACAGCATGAGATTGATGACGAGAAGTGCATTAAATGTGGGATTTGTTATGATGTCTGCCCTGTCGATGCGGTGGATAAAGAGACCGAAGAGGGCTAGTCCTGCAGCTTAATCCGACAGGTCGTTAGGGAGCGCAATTTCTTTTAGCAATACCTCTTCTGCACCTGTAACGAAGTTCTTTATTAATCCCTGTTTATCTCTGGTTATTCCTGGGAATTATTCTGTTAAGTCCTGCTTAAGAAAAGGAGATAGAAGTCAGAACTTTTGGGGTACCGGGAGGTACCCCTTTATTATTTCCAGCAGTGGACCGGCCCCTTTTGCTTATGGACAAAAGCTGTAAATGATGTTACAATTATAAGTAATTAAAGGGGTACTATTTCAGGAGTGAAATTAGCTTAATGAAAAGAAGCAGAATAAAGATGATTGTAATAATTGGCCTACTGATATCAATCGGCATGGTGCTGCATGTTGTGGAGAGTTTAATACCAATCAGCCACTTTGTTCCAGGAGCAAAAATTGGACTGGCCAATATAGCGAGTCTGCTGGGCCTGATTATTTTTGGTTTCCAGGCCGGTCTGGTAATTCTAATTTTTAGAATACTGTTGGGCTCACTGCTGGGAGGCACCTTTCTCTCCTTCAGTTTTCTCATGAGTGTTAGCGGAGGTATGCTGGGTTTTTTGTTGATGGCTCTGGCTTACCTGGTGGCCGGCAAATATTTTAGTTTTATTGGCATCAGCATAATTGGAGCAGTTTTTCACAATCTGGGGCAAATCATAACCGCCACCCTGATAATCGGTAACCCGGGGCTTTTTTATTATCTGCCCTATCTGACTCTGCTGGCGATTCCGGCTGGAGTAATGATCGGTCTGATTGTAGATTTTACCTACAGCTATTTGCCCCCGGGAATGGCAGGTGATATCAGTTGACTTCAGCGGGAAGTCCTAAACTGGTGCTGGCCTCCTCTTCTCCCCGAAGAAAGCAGCTTTTGCAAAGGCTGGGTCTGAATTTTTTGATTGATCCCAGTCTCCAGGAGGAAAATTTTAATCCCCGGACCTCCAGCCCTGAGATTGCAGTAGAACTTTCCCGGCAGAAGGCTGAAAATGTAGCCGGCCGCTACCGGGATGCTGTTATTCTGGCCGCTGATACCATTGTGGTTTGCCAGGGAGAAATTATGGGCAAACCTCAGAGTTTATCAGTTGCCCGGGATATGCTGGTTAGATTAAGAAAGCAGGAACATAAGGTTTATACCGGGCTGGCTGTGCTGGGAAAAAGCCAGGGAAATAACGGAGAGCTTTTGACCGAACTGGACTGCACCCGGGTTAAGATGAGAAATTTTTCCGATGCTGAACTGGAGGCCTACCTTGAATCCGGTGAACCAATGGGTAAGGCAGGAGCTTATGCAATTCAGGGACTGGGAAGTCTGCTGGTGGAATCTATTACCGGCTCTTACTTTACCGTAATGGGTCTGCCGGTTCATCTGCTGCCTGATATGCTGGGGAAATTTGCTATCAGAATCTTATAAAAAACAGATAAGAACAGAAATTAGATTTTGCTGTTTTTGCTGTCTCTGTATTTAATTAATAATTCATCAATAATTTTAAATTCAAAACTGGTCAAAAACAGGAGCATTTTCAATCAGACAGGAGCAGGAAATGAAAGAAAATAAGGCAGGAAGTTACACCCTGAAGGAGTTGGCTGCTGAAGACCGCCCCCGGGAGAAACTGCTGCTGCAGGGAGCGGAAAGGCTTTCCAATGCTGAGATTCTGGCCATTCTCATTAACAGCGGTACCAGCAGGAGAACAGCCGTAGAACTCTGTCAGGATATACTTCAGGAAACCGGTTCTCTCCGGGAACTTGCCGGGCTTTCAGCCCAGGAATTGAGCGGTTTTTCCGGAATTGGTCCAGCCAAGTCTGCCAGAATCATCGCGGCTTTTGAACTGAGCAGCCGGCTTGATTCTCTGAGCCCCGAATCCAAAACCCTGATTTCTTCTCCGGCTGAAGCAGCCAGGCTGATTATGCCGCGCCTGAGATTTCTTCAACAGGAAGTTTTTTTGCTGATTATGCTTAACAGCAAAAACAGGGTTTTACAAATTAAGGAAATCAGCCGGGGTGGTCTTGCCAGCACGGTGGTTCAGCCCCGGGAGATATTCAAAGTTGCCATTAAAAAATCTGCTGCCGCTGTTATTCTCTGTCACAATCATCCCAGCGGCGAGCCAGACCCGAGCAGGGATGATATAATAGTTACTGAAAAAATTATTTCAGCCGGAAAACTGGTAGGCATATCAGTCTTAGATCACCTTATTATCGGTTCTAACTGTTTCCTCAGCCTGAAAGAAGAAGGATATATTTAATTTTATCGTTCCGGCTTAGAACTCTGACATTATTGATAGGGGCATCAGATATATTTAGCAGGCAGATATTTTTGAACAGAGGGTTAAAGCAGAACAGCTTTTTTATCTATTAAGGTCAAGGAAGGTGGAAACTATGGTTACGAAATTCCTGGGTGCCCCTTTTTCCAGAGATATGGGGATAGACTTGGGCACGGCTAATACTCTGGTTTATCTTTCCGGGGAAGGTATAATTATTAGAGAGCCCTCGGTAGTTGCTTTGAGAACAAACAACAACGAACTGCTGGCGGTGGGAGATGATGCAAAAAACATGATAGGCAGAACTCCCGGCAATATCGTGGCAGTCAGGCCAATGAAGGATGGAGTAATAGCTGATTTTGATGTTACCGAGGAGATGCTCCGCTATTTTATCACCAAAGCCCATAAACGGACCAGACTGGTCCGGCCTAGGATTATCATCTGTGTTCCCTCGGGGGTAACAGAGGTAGAAAAAAGAGCGGTTCTGGATGCAGCCCAGCAGGCCGGAGCCCGCAAAGCCTATTTAATTGAAGAACCGATGGCGGCAGCTATTGG
>SLJX01000143.1 GCA_007134885.1 Halanaerobiaceae bacterium | reverse complement strand
CACAAACACATTAACATAAAAACACATAAGCATGGTTCACTTACAAAAAAGTATAAGCATACTTCATTCTACTATATATAGCTAAAAGTAAGTTAATAACATACTACATGTAGTATGTTTTTGGTTACAAATTTGCGAGATAGACCTTTTTGTGGTTTAATCATAAGCATAAAAACACAAAATCTGCCTATAAGCTTGCACCAGTCTAAATAAAAATGGCTCCCCGAGCAGGACTCGAACCTGCGACAAAGTGGTTAACAGCCACTCGCTCTACCAGCTGAGCTATCGGGGAGCATAGTTAAAAATTCGGCGGCGGCCTACTCTCCCACAGAGTCTCCCCTGCAGTACCATAGGCGCTGGAGGACTTAACTGCTGTGTTCGAAATGGGAACAGGTGTTGCCCCTCCGCTTTTACCACCGAAATTTTATTAACCTGTAATGAAACAAATATACCAGCAAATATTTCCAGATTACCTACGCTTCGCATTACCTGCGCATTAATATATTACAACATCTTTCCCCGCCTGTCAAGAGCTTTTGACAAAAGCTCTTGCAAAAATTAAATTTATTTCTCCTCCTCATTTTGAAACCCATTTTCAAACCCTTTACCGGCCTCCCTCAACAACCAAAATTAGTTATTAATCTGCTCTGTTTTGGGATCCAGAGCATCGCGAAGACCGTCTCCCACCATGTTGAGAGAAAGCACTGTCAGGACAATCGACAGACCGGAGAAAGTTACCGGATAGTGATTGATACGGATAAACTGCCTGGCCTGGGCAATCATCCTGCCCCATTCCGGGGTGGGAGGCTGAACGCCAAGCCCCAGAAAACTCAAGCCAGCTGCTGCAATAATTGAGGAGGCCATATAAAGAGTGGCCTGGACAATAACAGGATTGATCGAGTTAGGAATAATGTGTAGGAAAATAATTCTCAGATCCGAACTCCCCAGAGCCCGGGCTGATTCAATATATTCCTGTTCAATAACACCCAGCACCGAGCTACGGATCAGCCGGGCAAAGAGCGGTATGAAGGCAATGCCCAGGGCAATCATTAAATTCCAGATGTTGGTGCCCAGGGCTGCAATAATTGCCAGAGCCAACAGGAAAGAAGGTAGTGAAAGCATGACATCCATCAGCCGCATGATGACACTGTCAAGTTTACCTCCATAGTAGCCAGCTATTACCCCCAGGCTGCAGCCAAACAGCATCCCGATTCCCACCGAAAGAAATCCAATCCGGAGCGAAATCCGGGCACCGTAGATCAGCCGGGTAAAGACATCCCGTCCAAAGTGGTCCGTACCCAGCAGATGGGTCCGGCTGGGCCCCTGCAGTCGGTTGAGCATGTTCTGTTCAATCGGACTGTGGGGTGTCAGGTAGGGGGCAAAAATAGCAGCCCCGCCAATCATAAGCAGCAAAATCAAGCCTACTACCGCTTTTTTGTTAAAGAAAAATCTTCTGGCCAGCAGCATCCAGGGGCTTTCTTCCTGTCTTCTGGTTTCCTGTACTTTTTGCAGATTTTCTTTTTCTTCTGCCATCTTGATTCTCCTTATTTCTCTTTATTTCAGCTAGATTAATCAATCTATAATTTCAGATTATTTCGTATTTCAGCAAACCTTTAAAAACCCAGGTCTAAAATCAGGTCAAAAAAATCAAGCTTACCTAATTATCATTATAATTTTCAATCAACTTTACTGCACTCTCAAACCTTTAAACTCTATCAGCAGCATCTCATCCGTTCCCCCTTCACCGGCTCCAATAACGAGCCGGCATCCAGTCCCTAAACTCTATCAGCAGCATCTCAACCCTGCAGTCAGCAGGATCTTTCATAAATATCCTGCAATATCCTGCGATGACCTGCAGTGACCTGCAGTGACCTGCAATGACCTGAAGTAATTATCTGTTGTTTCCTCAATTTAAATCCTTTTAAAATCAGCTAGATTGCAAAATCATGCTATTCATATCTGGTCTGCAGCCGGGGATCCAGATAAGCATAGGTGAAATCAACAAAGGTATTGGCCAGAGCATAGGATAGCGCAAAAACCAGAATCGAACCCTGCACCAGAGGAAAATCATTAGTTCTAATGGAATCAACAATTAAGCGGCCCATTCCCGGCCAGGCAAAAACCGTCTCGGTCAGCACTGCTCCTGCTAACAGCCGGCCAAACTGCAGCCCCATAATGGTAACTACCGGAATCAAAGCATTCCGCAAAGCATGCTTGTAAACCACCATTCTTTCCGATATCCCTTTAGAACGGGCAGTCCTAACATAGTCCTCCTTCAGCACATCCAGCATGCTGGAGCGGGTAATCCGGGTAATGGTGGCGGTTGTCACCGAAGCCAGAGCAATGGTCGGGAGAATAAAGTTTCGGATATCCCACTGCAAACCCGAGGAGGGCAGCCAGCGGAGATAAACTGAAAAGATTAATATCAGCATAATCCCGGTCCAGAAAACCGGCATGCCAACCGCAGCAAAGGTAATCCCGGTGAAAATATTATCCATCCAGGAATTTGGCCGCACAGCCGAGATCACCCCGATCGGGATTCCCACCACAATTGCCAGAAAAGCCGCCGCAAATCCCAGGGAAAGAGTGTTAGGCAGCCGCTGCCAGATTTCCATGGTCACCGGCCTGCGGGAACGCAGCGAACGCCCCATATCACCCCGCAGAACTCTCCCAATCCAGTTAATATACTGAATCGGCAGTGGTTCATTAAGTCCCATACTTTCTCTCAGGTTTTCCAGCTGCTCCTCAGGAGCCCGTTCTCCCAGCATCAAAATCGCCGGGTCACCGGGAGTAATGTGCATCAGCAGAAATACCAGAATTGATACCCCGATCAAAACCGGTATCAAAGCCAGCAGCCTTTTTATCATATATTTCCACATTCAGAGTTTCCACCTTCCTAAAAATTTTCTTCAAATTACCTTCAAATTTCAAATTCTGTTACTTCAAAGGTTTCTATTACAAGTTATTGCTAAAATATTTGTGTTATAAAATATTTGTACTATAAAATGCTCAAATAATATTTCTATCACGATTATAAAGGCCAAACTTTGATTTGTCAAAGTTATACTTTGGCAAATTAATAACTATTATTAAACGTTAAAATTAACAAGAGGAAAGCGATAGGCAGAAAAAT
>SLJX01000008.1 GCA_007134885.1 Halanaerobiaceae bacterium | reverse complement strand
AGGGGCATGGCTGTTTATCTTGAAAATACGCCGTTATACTTCCACCTATTTTTGTGTCTCTAAGCTAAAGAGCACGGGGCTTTACCTAATACCATTTAAATTCCAGCAGGCCATCCAGTTCCAGGAGGTCGCGATTTATATTGTTTATATCAGTTTCCTCACTAAATTTCAAATCAAATCGCACAACCGTTTCCTGGCTGAGCTTATCCCGATCAACCTGAACATCCTTAATATTAGCCTGTTCATTGCCGAGAACCTCGGCTAACTGTCCAAGGATTCCGGGGCTGTCATCAACCCGGCAGTCCAGCATCTTATATTTTGCCCCCACCCCGATCATTTCAATCCGGTTCAAAACAAAAAGAGTGAAAAATACTATCATTGTAGCCAGGATGGCCATAAAATACATACCAAGGCCGACAGTGAGGCCAATTGCGGCGGCTGCCCAGAGACTGGCTGCGGTAGTCAGCCCCTTTACCGAAAAACCCTCCCGGATTATAGTACCGGCGCCCAGAAAACCAATGCCGCTGACAACCTGGGCAGCTATCCGTCCGGGGTCAGGCTCAATATGTTCATAGAGGACTCCCATAGTAAAGGAAACAATCATAATAACAGTAGAACCCACGCCAACCAGAATGTGGGTTCTAAAACCTGCTGGCTTATCATACTTTTCTCTCTCCCACCCCACAATTCCTGTCAGAAAAAGTGAGAGCAGCAGTCGCAGTACTATAGTATTTGCCCCGATCATAAAAAATCCTCCCAAAAAGTTCTCCTCAAAACACGCAGCTAAATGATAATTTTCAGTGCCAGAATATGCTTGCAGTGTCAAATCAATTAAATACTGGCTCAATTAAATACCGAGTCTACTATACTGGATTTACTATACCGGATCAATTAAAGGTCCGGATCAATTAAAGGACCGTATCAATCAAACTCCAGCTCAAATAAATTCAATCAAAAATAAACAAAAAAATTGTCTTTAAAACTTCGCCATACATTTTAAAGCGGGCCACCAGCCCTTTTAGAAGACCGCGCTTCTCTTCCTTGGTGGCATGAGTTAAACTGGGAAGTTCTACTCGTTTCATGCGGCCGTTCTTCTTAAAATAGCGATTTATAGTGACTTCAACGCCGTAACCGGCTTTATCAATGTTTTTGATTTTGCCCAGAATATCTGCTTTGATGGCCCGCTGACCGGAAAGATGCGGGTTAATTTTCTGGGCCATGTCTGTCATACTGCGGCCTTCATCAAAAATTCCAACTGTCATGTCATATTCATCCTGAATAACAGGATCTATCAAACTGTAAACGTGCTCAGTTTTAAGACCAATCAGGTCGGCATCCAGCATTAAAATTATATCGGCGCTGCAGGATTCCAGACCTTGTTTTAGGGCAGCACCTTTGCCCAGATTTTCGGGTAAATCTATCACTCTGGCCCCGACCTGACGGGCTCTCTCTGAGGTACTATCCTCGGACCCATCATTGATAACAATAATACTGTTTACCTCTTTTATGTTATGCAGGACAGAAATAACATGTCCAACTGTATTCTCTTCATTATAGGCCGGGATTAGAGCGCAAATATTCATGATTAAAATTTAACCCCCCGCTCCGCTATTTTCAGTTCATCAATATGTTTTAGTTCAAGTTATATGTTTTAGTTTAAGTTATTGGTGTGGTTTTCGGGAAAATTTTTAAGATAGCTGTAATAGCTTTATTCCTTAATATTATTTTCGATATACTTCAAAACCATGATTTCCTGAACCAGGAACTCCTTACAATCATCTTCAAAAAATCTAAAATATAGTCAATAATATCATAAATTATGCTCGAATAATACCAAAATTTTACTCGATCTCTTCCAGTAATTTTTCAATTTTACTGCAGGCGCTGCTGCGGTCGATATTGAAATCCTTCCCGGTGCGGCGAATTTGAACTTCAAATTCATCATTTTCCAGAGAGCGGGAACCGATAGTAATTCGGAGGGGAATGCCGATTAATTCAGCATCATTAAATTTAACTCCGGCTCTCTCATCTCTGTCATCCAGCAGTACCTCCAGCCCGGCCTCCTGTAGCTCCTTATAAAGTTCTTCTGCTGCCCAATCAACTTCGTCGGAATTACCCAGCGGCAGAATGATAATCTGGAAGGGGGCCAGCGGCAGGGGCCAGACAATTCCCCTGTCATCGTGGTGCTGCTCGACAGCAGCGGCTGCAACCCGGGTAATGCCGATGCCGTAGCTGCCCATAACAATTGGTTGGGCTTTACCATTTTCATCGAGATAGGTTGCTCCCATATTGGAGCTATATTTAGTTCCCAGTTTGAAAATATGGCCGACTTCAATACCGGATTTGATTTCCAGGGAACCTCCACATCTTGGACAGGGATCGCCGGCCTGAACGGTCCGAAGTTCGGTAAAAGCTTCTATTTTTGCTATATCACGGTGGGGATTAACATTGACCAGATGATAATCTTTTTCATTGGCACCGGTGACAGCCTTATCAAGTTCCTGGATGCGGCGGTCGGCAACAATCCTGATATTTTCAGGCAGATCTACCGGCCCAATAAAACCGGCTACACTGCCAAATTTTTCGGAAAACTCATCGGGATGAGCGGGACGAAGTTCGATAGCTCCCAGATAGTTGCGGAACTTGACTTCATTTAACTGGTCATCGCCGCGAACCAGGGCGACTACCGGCTGGTCATCGGCAATGTAGGCCATGGTTTTGATCATTTTTCCAGGGCTGACTTCTATCATGTCAACCAGATCTTCAATGGTGGTGGCATCTGGAGTATGTACTTTTTCTATTTCAGCTTCAGAAGTGGTAGCCTCGGCTGGAGAATAATCTGAATTGCCAGCTGAAACTTCAGCCGGGCCATCAGCGACTGTACTTGCTTCAGCGGAAACATTAGCTGCTAAACTGGAGTCAGCCGGGTTATCAGCGGCTGGGCTGACGCTGGAAATTTCCAGGGCCGCTTCAGCCCGCTCGACATTGGCGGCATAGTCACATTCCGAGCAAAAAGCCAGGTCATCCTCGCCACTGTCGGCCAGCACCATGAACTCGTGAGAACCTGAACCTCCCATAGCGCCGCTGTCGGCTTCCACCACTCTAGTGTCCAAACCGCAGCGCTCAAAGACCCGGACATAGGCATCGTACATATTCTGATAGGCTTTATCCAGGCCGTCTTCATCGCAATCCAGGGTGTAAGCATCCTTCATGATAAATTCCTTGGCTCTCATCAGGCCGAAGCGGGGGCGAATTTCATCCCGGACCTTGGTCTGGATCTGATAGAGATTAAAGGGCAGATCTTTATAGGAACGAACCTCGTCGCGGACAATATCCGCAATAACCTCCTCGTGGGTCGGGCCCAGGCAGTATTCCCGCTCGTTGCGGTCCTTAAAGCGCACCATCAGCGGACCGAATTCCTCCCAGCGGCCGGACTCTTTCCAGATATCAGCCACCTGCATGGCCGGCATCAAAACCTCCAGGGCACCGCTGCGGTCCATCTCCTCCCGAACTATCTGTTCGACCTTGCGAATTACCCGGTAACCCAGCGGCAGGTAGGAATATATACCGGCAGAGAGACTGCGGATCATTCCAGCCCTCAGCATCAGCTGATGGCTGGGAATTTCGGCATCTGCAGGCACTTCTCGTAAAGTGGGCATGTAATATTTGGATAGTTTCATTATTTACTCACACTCCATTTTGTTTATTTCTTCCAGAAGAGCGCTGACCAGCTCCTCTTCCGGGACTTTTTTGACGACTTTACCCTGACGAAAAATCACGCCGGATTTTTTACCTCCAGCCAGTCCGATATCGGCCCGGGCTGCTTCTCCCGGTCCGTTAACAGCGCAGCCCATCACTGCTACTGTCAGGGGAGGGGCTTCAGAGTCGCTGGCTCTTTCCCGAAGAGCCTGGCGAACCTCCCGGGCAATTCGCTCCAGATCTATTTCAGTCCGGCCGCAGGTTGGACAGGAGATAATCTCCAGGTTGCCGGGACGGCGGCGCAGTCCCAGACTGGCCAGAATTTTGTAGGCGACCTGGACTTCCTGAACCGGGTGGTCGGTCAGGGAAACCCGAACAGTGTCACCCAGGCCCTGACTCAGGAGAGCGGCAATTCCTGAGGCTGATTTGATCTCTCCGCTCCGCCCGGCCCCGGCTTCGGTAATTCCAATATGTAAAGGATAGTCAAAGCGTTTGGCAAAGAGGCGGTTGGCCTCCAGGGTTTCAGGCACACTGCTGGACTTGAGCGAAACTATTATATTATGAAAATTTTCCAAATCCAGATATTCAATATGACGAGCAGCACTGGTAACCAGGGCTTTAGCCATTTGATTTGTTTGAGGATCTTTTTGCGATTTCATTTGAGACGTTGATTCTGTTTCTGGTGCTGTTTGATGCTTTTTCTGTCTGTCTATATGAGAAGCTGTTTGAGGCTTATCATGTGTTTCTGCCAAAGATGCTGTTTGATTCTCTTTGGGTGATTCCGATCTCAGTGTTTCTGTATGAGCTGTCGGCCCACTTTCAGAATATTCATTCGAAATCCTTTCGGATTCAGAACTACTTTCAGGTATAAGATCCTTTTCCAGGGAACCACTGTTTACTCCTATTCGAATAGGTATCCCCTGTTCCTGGCAGGCCTTTACTACCTGACGAACCTTCTCTCTGCCACCAATGTTCCCGGGGTTAATTCTTAAAGCCTGCACCCCGGCCCGGGCAGAAGCAATTGCCAGCCGATGATTAAAATGAATGTCAGCCACCACCGGAATACCGGCTTCAGCAATGATTTCCGGTAAAGCCTGGACTGCAGCTCTGTCCGGGACTGCTACCCGAATAATCTCACAACCAGCGGCCTTAAGCTCGGAAATCTGCTCCAGGGTGGCTTTTGCATCTGAGGTTTGAGTATTGGTCATCGACTGAACACTGATAGGGTGTCCGGCGCCTACCGGAACATCTCCTATCTTTACCATTCGAGTAGCGCGACGCTTCATAAATACATTCTTCCTTCCTTTCCTTTATTTCAAAAAATATTTTTGAACTTTCATAAAAAGCTTTCCACATCCTACAAAGGTTCTGGCTCCTTAAGCCAGTTTACCCGGAAAAAGTTTATAGTCTTCTGTGTCAAAACTTAGTTAAATTAAAAATTTTATTGTTTACCGGCAAAAATAGTTAAATCTTCGGGCAATCCTGGCAGTCCTCATTGCAGTCGTCGATAAACCTGGCTATTTTTTCATCCAGCAATTCCAGCCTCTTTAAAGCTGCTGTCAGCGGAATTTCAACATTATGATGTTCTCCATCCACCTTTTCATCAACATCATCGGCTTCCATAATCAGTTTCTGAAAGGGTGTGGGTTTAAGATTCTTGTTAATGGGGCTGGAGCCGCTGTGAAATAGGATGGCCAGGGCAATTTCCCGGGCTTTGCCCAGGTCTTCTCCTTTGAGAATTAAAAGCTCATGAGCCCTTTCTGAGCCTTTAATGGGGTGAATATCAAAGTAATCATAGGATTCGAAATCCCATTCTCCCTGTTTTTCCCAGCTGGTATGGCCGATATCATGAAGCAGGGCAGCTTTGGTTGCCAGGTCCGGACAGATATCGCGTTCTCTGGCCATATCATAAGCATATTCAGTAGCAGCAACTGCATGGCGGAATCCAGCCACCCTGAGATGTTTTAAAGCCACACTATCTGTCAGGAGACTGACCAGAGTAATACGTGGGAGTTTCATACCATCCTTCCTTTCTTCAATCAGAAATCAAGCCCTATCAATGACTCTATTTTAAATTCTATTTTTAAATAAATTGATTTCCCTGGATATAAAATTTGAGGAGCAATGAATTGTTTCACTGCGATTGGTTGCTCATTAGTTTGAATCTGCAAATTAAACTTAAAAGCTTGAATTAGAAAAAGCTGACAATGATATCCTGGTAAATTATGAAGACCATCAAAAGCATCAGCAGGATAAAACCGATTAAATGGACCAGGCCCTCTTTTTCCTGAGGGATGGGCTTGCCGCGGATAACTTCAATCAACACAAAAACTATCCGGCCGCCATCCAGGGCTGGTATGGGCAGCAAATTGATAATTGCCAGGTTGATACTGATTATCGCCAGCAGATTTAACATGTGCTCCATTCCCGAACGGGCTGCCTGGCCCACAAATGAAGCAATCATAACGGGACCACCCAGGCCTTCGGTGGTGCGCTGGGCAATCAGCTGGGCAAAACCAACCACAGTAATTGCCACGGCTTCAAAGGTGTAGGTTATCCCCCGGATTACTGCTCGAATTGGATTAACCCTTTCTCGGTCCACACCCGGCATCACACCGATAACGGCATAACCTGCTTCCTCACTCATTTCCGGTGTTACTTCAAACTCCCGAGTGGTATCATTTCTTAAGATGGTAAAGGTCAGTGTCTCTCCAGGATTATCCCTGATGATCGCTGTCATATCCTCCCAGGTTTCTACTTCCTGATCATCAATGGCTACGACCTCATCACCGGGCAGCAGGCCGGATTGAGCAGCAGGCTGATTGGGCCACATCTCCCCCAGAACAGCTTGATCCTGGACTGCGGTGGGGACTCCGTAAATACCAAACATCAGCACAAAGGCCACCACTGCCAGCAGGAAATTCATGCCGGATCCCATAAAGAGAATCTTGAGGCGCTGCCAGGGAGTCTTCTGATAAAAAGCCCGGCCCTCCTCCTCAGTTTCGCGAATTTTTTTCAATTCATCCTGATCGAGCTCCTCATCATCATAGGGCATCTCTCCTACCATGTTGCAGAAGCCGCCCAGAGGAATTGCCCGAATGGAAAAAACAGTTTCGCCCTTTTTGCGGGAAATTAATTTTGGTCCAAAACCCAGAGCAAACTCCTCAACCCTGACATCGTTGCGGCGGGCTGTGATAAAATGCCCCAGCTCGTGGACAAAAATCAAAATGCCCAGAAATATTATAAAGGCAATAATTGTTGTAAGCACTTAATAAACCTCCTTGAAATAATTAACATAGCTGCAAAATAAATAGTGTTCAAACTAAAATCGGCTGGCAAATTTTCTCGTACTGTTATCTTCTCGTACTGCTATTTTCTCATACTGCTATTTTGTTATAATATTAGTATAACACATTTAGAGAAATAGCTCTGTTACTTGAAATAAATAATATAGTAATTGCACTGTAAAAAGCGTTTTTAGATAAACATTACTGTCAAAACAAGATTTATAACTTATTATTATCACTTATCATTTATTTATCACTTATCACTTATTTTATCAATAAACTCTTTAGTTTTGCGGCGGGTCTGCCGGTCCAGCTCTAAAATTTCATCGGATTCCTTCAAGTCAACGGGCTGGTGCTTTTCCAGCATTTCTTCTATTATATAAGAAATTTCCAGAAATGCAATTCTTTTTTGTAGAAATGCAGAAACTGCTACCTCGTTGGAGGCATTTAAAACTACCGGATAACCCTGGCCCTGCCTTCCGGCCTGAAAGGCCAGCTTCAGGGCGGGAAAACTTTCCGTGTCGGGCTCCTGGAATGTCAGATCTGTGATTTCTGTAAGAGCCAGTTTGTCGCTCACTGCATTCTGGCGGTTCGGATGGGTGAAAGCATGCTGAATTGGAATTTTCATGTCGGGCTGACCAAGTTCAGCCAGCAGTGAGCCGTCGATCAATTCAATCAGAGAATGAATAATACTCTGAGGATGAACAACTACCTTTATTTTATCATAGGAAAAGCCAAATAACCAGTGAGCTTCAATTACCTCCAGTCCCTTATTCATAAGGGTTGCGGAATCAATAGTTATTTTGCTGCCCATATCCCAATTGGGATGATCCAGGGCATCCTCCAGGGTTACTTTTTCCAGGCTGGCAGTTGAATATCCCCGAAAGGGTCCACCGGAGGCGGTCAGAATTAAATTCTCGATCTCTTCCTGCTGGCGACCTTCCAGCAGCTGGAAGATGGCATTGTGCTCGCTGTCCACCGGGATAATTTCTCCCCCGGTATCCCTCAGCAGCGGCATCAGGATCCGGCCGCCAATCACCAGGCTTTCCTTATTGGCCAGAGCCAGCCTTTTACCAAGACGGGCCGCTGCAAGAGAGGGCTTGAGACCGGCTGCTCCCACAATGGCGTTTAATACCACGTCAACATCCGGCAGGGCTGCCAGCTCTTCATAACCGGCGCTGCCGGTCAGAATATCTGGTTGATAGCCGGCGGGCAGGTTTTTCTTCAGGCTGCTGGCTGCTGCTGAATCGGCCACCGCCAGCCTTGGGGGACGGAATCTGGCAGCTTGATCTGCCAGAGATTCAACGTTCTGAAAACAGCTCATACCGGCGATTTCCCAGTTTTCAAGTTTCTCTATAACTTCCAGGGCCTGGATACCGATTGAACCGGTAGCTCCCAGTATTGTGGCTTTTTTTATAGTCATTGTCTGGCCTCCCAGAATGGTATTAGATTGGCCCGTGCTGCAGTTTTAATCAAAATTAAAATGGTTGGACCGACAATAAATCCCATCATGCCAAGAATGCGGTAGCCGGCAAACAGGGCTATCATGATTGAGAGCGGATGAATTCCGATATTGTCTCCCATAATTTTGGGCTCAATTGAGGAGCGGACAGCTACCAGCACCAGATGGGTAATTAAAAGGCCGATGGCAAAGGCAAAATTGCCCAGCAGCAGGCTTACCACCATCCAGGGATAGAAAATCAGGGCCGGGCCTATGATGGGGATTAAATCCAGGATGGCTGCCATAAGTCCCAGAGTCAGGGCATATTCGCTGCCCAGGATTAATAGCCCTAAAAAGGCAATAAGACCTGAAATTGTTATCAGAATCAGGAGAGCTCGAATATAACCGATGGCGGAATTGGCCAGCTCGGACTGAATGCTTCTGACGCGAGTTTCCCACTCTTCGGGAAAGAGTTTGATAATGGCGGCGTTGATTTTTTCCTTGTCTCGGCTCATAAAAAAAGTAGCAACAATGCTCAAGAGCAAAATCATCAGAGCCAGGGGCAGACTGCCCAGGGTGTTTAAGACTATCTGAGCCCCCTGCATCAAAAGGCCTCGTGCAGCATCAAAAATGGACTGCAAATTATCTTCTATGGCTGAAACAATGGCTGGAGAAACATTGAAATTTTCCTGCAGAATTTCCTGCCAGCTGGCTTCCGGAATTCTGAGCTGCTGACCCAGGGTTTCGTAATCCGGCAGATGTTGAATGATTCGGTTCAGCTCAAAATAAATCCGGGAAGATCCCAGAATTAAGAAGCCGGTAAAGACGGCCAGCACCACTATCAGGGCCAGGATAACAGCTGCAGTTCTGCCCAGAGGAATCTTCTCTGAAAGGGAAATCCGAGTAACCAGGGGCTCAATCAGACTGGCAAGCACCAGGGAAATAATAAAGGGAGCAAAAACAGCAAAAACATAATCCAGCACAAAAAATGAAATAAAAATAATGGCGGCAAATATAAGCATCTGTTTGATTGTTTTATTCATAATAAACAACTCCAGAACAAAAAGCTCCAGAAACTTTTCTGGTTGATTTTTAATTAATTTTTGATTCATCTTTTCAAGTAATTTCAGAATTAAGTGTTAGGCATGATTTCACTGCGAAAAGCAGTTTTCTTAGAATTTGTTTAACAGGCTCCTTGACATGCTAAGGATTACAGTTTCGAAATTTGACGATATCGACTTTATGCAGCACAATCAGACATTAAATTTTTAAACAGATTGGCCATACATTTCCAGCAGGTAAGGCAGTAAAATTGATAAATATTCTTATTACCAGTGTGATCACAGCCTAGATTATATTAAAAATACCAGGATATAATAGGTCAGGGGGGCTGAAAATAGCAGGCTGTCAAAGCGATCCAGTATTCCACCATGGCCGGGTAGAATTTCACCGGAATCTTTTATATCTGCATCCCTCTTCAGGCATGATTCAAAAAGGTCCCCAACCACCGCTGCCAGGGAAATCAACGGTGCCAGCAAAAGCCAGCGGGGTGAAAAGTTTCCCAGCAGCAGCAGATAAACACTAACGGCAAAAACAGAAAAAAGCACCCCGCCTATACCCCCGGCAATAGTTTTTTTGGGAGAAATTACCGGCGCCATAGGTCTTGAGCCAAACCAGTTTCCGGAAAAATAAGCTCCGGTGTCGGTAAGCCAGGTGGCTGCCAGTACCAGCCAGAGGGCCCGGGTGTTATGAAAACCTTCCTGACCAAAATCCCGAAGTAAGAACAAAAATGATAAACCTCCTGCCAGATAAAGAATCATGAAAATGCGGCTGGATATCCTGATTAGAATATAATTATAGCTGTGCTCTTTAATATGAGCCAGAACCAGAATTAGAACTGCAGCCAGCAAGACCAGTACCGGCAGGTTAATTACAGAAATTAGTTCGGCAGTCAGGCCGGATTGTAAAAAGCCAGTTTTAAAGTTTAGATAAGGTTGAAGCCAGCTTAAATCCAGACTCAGGCTGGAAATCAGCTGATTTGTTTGCAGCTGATTTGCTTCAACTCTTATCCATGATTGAAGATAAATGCTGAAGAAAAACAGGACGCTTAAAAGCGGGAGCAGCAGGAAATCCAGGCTCATTGGCCGCAGCAAAAAAGGCCTGAATTCTCTGACGGCCAGCACCAGCACAACAGTCATAAAAACAAAAAAAGGCAAGGAACCGGCCCAGGAGGCAGCAATCAGTATCAGTAATCCTCCCACTGCACTGAGCAGTCGCTGTTTTATCACGGCCTATCTCTCCTCTCCTGGAAGTCCTCCATATTTCCGCTGTCTTCTGGCAAAATCATCTAAAGCCTCTTCGAGATTCTCAGCGGTAAAGTCAGGCCAGAGAATTGGAGTAAAAAAAAGTTCAGCATAGGAAATCTGCCAGAGCAGAAAATTGGATATCCGTTTCTCTCCCCCGGTGCGAATTAGAAGATCCACTTCAGGTAAACCCGGGTTATATAAATGATTTTTTAGTTCGGTTTCTGAGATTAATTTGTTTTCTCTTTCCTGAGAAATTATCTGCTGATTATCCTTGTTCTGGTAGTTATTTTTGTTCTGGTGAAGATTCTTGTTTTGTGGTTTATTCTTATTCTGCTGGTTATTCTTGTACATTTGATTATTCTGGTTCTGTTGGCTATTCTGGCTCTGGGGAAGATTCTTGTACTGTTGACTATTCTGGTTCTGTTGAAGATTTGTTCTGATAATACTATTTACTGCATCGAGGATTTCGGCCCGAGCGCCATAGTTTACAGCAACTGTCAGAACCAGCTCCCGGTTATTCCGGGAAATTTTTTCGATGCGCTTGATATCCTCCTGGATGTCAGGATCCAGTTCCTGCAGTCGCCCAATTACCTTAATCATGATCTGCTCTTCTTCCTGCAGTTTATCGAGTTCATTACGAATGGTTGAACGAAGGAGATCAAAAAGGAATTTTACCTCCCATCCGGGGCGTTTCCAGTTTTCAGTTGAAAAAGCGAAAACAGTAAGATACTGAATTTGTTCAGAGTTAGCGGCAGCGCGGGCTATCCTCTCCAGAGCTTTAACCCCTTCCCGGTGACCCTGACGGCGACTTTTTCCCTGCTTGCGGGCCCAGCGGCCGTTGCCATCCATGATTATTGCTACATGCCTGGCCTGCTCCATGGATATTCCTCCTGCTAATCCTCATATTCACTATTCATTATCGATTACTCATCATTAAATATCTGTTACTCATATATCAATATCTATCAATCACTATTCAATATTTGTCACTCATTATTCAATATCTATTGCTCATTTAACAATATCTGCTAATCGTTATTTATTATCATGGCTATTAAGTCAGATCAGAAAACAGATATTTTGTATGATAAACTTGGTATGATAAAATTGTAAAGCTGATTTTATGAAATCAAATCAGAAGACTTATTAAAACAAGAATCCATGATTCGGTTATAACAATAATTATAACAATAATTCAGGTGCTCTGTAGATGTTAAATTTTATAGAATGCTGAATAGATTCAATAGCCATAATTCTATGGTGATTTTGCTTTTATTCCTCAGTTTCAAGAAAATAATCAACCCCTCCAGGAGAGGGGAAGATATTACTCATAATCATACCTTTCGTAACAATAATAAATAATAAACTCTGCCTTATCTTCCTGGTCTTCCTGCCGGACTTGCTGGTTTTGCCGGGCTTGCTGGTTTTGCTGGGCTTGCAAGTCTTGCGGGACGGCATTGATAAATCTTCTGCTGCCCTGTCCGGGGCGACGCTGACCCTGTCGGTTTTCTGGAGGATGAACTTCAACCAGCTGGTAGGTGGTTCCCTCCTGCTTTAAAAAATCTATTACTTCAGCCAGATCAGCCCCCCGGAGTTTGTCAAGCTCCTTTTTCATTATCAGGCCTCCAGATTTAATCATATATTCCAGGTATATCAAAAATTTCAAGTATATATTATTAACCTTGAAAATTTTACAATTACAAAATGTTGGTCTGGCAAATTGTCTGTTCTAAAATTTTGTTAATATCGATTTTATCAATATCGATTTTTATCGATTTTTTTGCAGCTAAATTAGTAAATAACAAACTGAATTAAACTTCCATAATGGCTTCTTCTTTTTTCTTAAGCATTTCATTAATTTTATCGATATATTTATCAGTCAAGGTCTGGATGTTATCCAATCCGCGGTGCATGTTATCCTCGGAAATCTCGCCTTCCTCTTCCAGCATTTCCAGCTCTTCATTGGCTTCCCGACGGATATTACGGATAGAAATCCGGCTTTCTTCAGCCTTTTCGTTGACTACCTTAACCAGTTCTTTCCTTCTTTCCTCGGTAAGCTGGGGAACATTAATCCGGATCAAACTTCCGTCATTGTTGGGAGTCAGTCCAAGGTTAGCCTTCATGATAGCCTTCTCCACATTCTCCAGGACAGATTTGTCATAGGGCTCAATTACCAGGCTCCGGGGCTCCGGGGCTGATATATTGGCCATTTGATTCAACGGGGTCTGGGTACCATAATAATCAACTGTGATATTCTCTACCAGTCCGGGATGGGCCCGGCCAGTCCGCACTGTTTTAAATTCTTCCCGGGTCTTCTTTATGACAGCTACCATCTTCTTTTCAGCCTGACTTTCCACCTGACCAATCATTTAATATTCCCCCTTTTAATTTTTAGCCTGTTGAAATCTCCAACTTTAACCTACATAGGTGCCAATTTTTTCTCCCCGGATGGCCCGCTTGATATTGCCACTGTCATCAACCCCGAAGACTACCAGTGGAATTTCATTATCCATGCAGAGAGAAATTGCGGTAGAATCCATAACTTCCAGGGATCTGTTTAAAACATCGATATAGGCAAGTTCTTCATACTTGATTGCTCCCGGATTGGCAACAGGGTCGCAGTCGTAAACCCCATCAACATTTTTGGCCATCAAGATAGCTTCGGCGGAAATCTCTGCTGCCCTGAGGGCTGCAGTGGTGTCGGTGGAAAAATAGGGATTGCCGGTTCCAGCCGCAAAGATAACCACCCGGCCCTTCTCCAGATGACGGATTGCCCGCCTTCTGATATAGGGCTCGGCCACCTGCCGCATTTCAATGGCGGACTGAACCCGGGTTTCCAGACTGTGCTTTTCGATGGCATCCTGCAGGGCTAGAGCATTTATAACTGTGGCCAGCATCCCCATGTAATCAGCAGTACCGCGATCCATGCCCCGGGCACTTCCAGCAATACCGCGGAAGATATTGCCGCCACCTACCACGATGGCCAGTTCCACCCCGGTTTCAGTGACAACCTCCTTGATCTCTTTGGCCAGCTCCTGAATGGTTTTGGGATCAATACCAAAGCCTCCACCTGATGCCAGAGCCTCGCCGCTGATTTTTAAAAGAACCCGGGAGTAGGTTGAAGTTTCTCCCATCACATTACCTCCAGTTAAAATTAATTTTTCCAGTTAAAATTAATTTATATTAGAAAAAAGAGAACACAAAACGTGTTCTCTTTTTAAGACTAGTTATTCTCCACCTGGGCTTTGACCTCTTCAGCAAAATCCTCTTCTTCAGTTTCAATGCCTTCGCCAACTTCATAGCGGACAAAGCTTTCAATCTCAAGGTCCTGCTGGTCAAGGTACTCACCGACAGAAATGTCAGGGTCACGAACATATTCCTGCTCCAGCAGGCAGACCTGGGTATAATATTTGCCCATTTTGCCCTCGACGATGTTATCAATGATATTTTCGGGCTTGCCTTCATTCAGCATCTGTTCCCGGTAAACCTTTTTTTCTCTGGCAACATCCTCTGCCCTGACATCTTCCCGGGAAAGATACTCGGGTGAAGAGGCGGCAATGTGCATGGCTATATTATTGGCGGCGGTCAGATTTTCTTCTCCGGAAAATTCGGCCAGAACACCAATTTTCCCACCCATATGGGTATAGGAGTGCAAAAAACCCTCGGTTTCAAACCGGGCAAACCTTCTGAGCTTAATGTTTTCTCCGAGGCTGGCTACAGCTTCCTTGATAACGGTTTCCAGAGTTTTATTTTCGTTATTAATAAAAGTTTCATTCAGGGCTTCTTCCACAGTTTCAGCAGAACCGGCCTGAATATGACGGCTGATGTCGTCAACCAGTTCGATAAAACTATCATTCTTGGCAACAAAATCAGTTTCACAGTTAACTTCCAGAATCAGACCCTGTTTTTTATCCTCGCTAATATCAACTTTAATCAGTCCTTCAGCGGCTACCCGACCGGCCCGCTTGGCAGCAGCCGCCATTCCCTTTTCGCGAAGATAATCTATGGCAGCATCAACATCTCCATCCTGCTCCTGTAAAGCTTTTTTACAGTCCAGAACTCCTGCTCCGGTGCGTTCTCTCAATTCTTTTATCTCTTTCATTCCAAAAGCCATCTTGCTTTCCTCCTTTTCGATATATCCTATTTCAATATCCTATTATCCTGTATGTCCATATGTTTAGGTTTGAGTCCCTATATTTGATACGCCAGGAAGTAAAGATATACTTACAGTTCGGGTAAAAAAATAAGTGTACATTCAACCCGGCTAAAAGAATAGGGCGTAAAAAAGGCGCCGCTGAAAAAGTTCATCCCTCGGCGCCTTACTAAGTCCATTTACTTTTTATTCACCGGCAGCCTTCCGGGATTCTTCCGATTGTTCCTCAGAGGAATCTGCCTCTTCAGTTTCTGTTTTTGTCGGGGATTTAGTGGTTTCTTTACCCTGATCTTCACTGGATTCTCCACTTTGATCATCTTGATCCTTAGGGGATTCTCCACTTTGATCCTCGGCCTTTTCGGTCTTTTCAGGCTCCTCTGCCTCTGCTGCTTCAGCCGGACCGGCCTGCTCGCTGTCAACCTCATCGATCAGATTGCCCTGACGGCGGCCTTCCAGCACAGCATCAGCTATTTTGCTGGTAATGAGCTTAACTGCTCTAATAGCATCATCATTGCCGGGAATAACATAATCAATCAGATCCGGGTCACAGTTACTGTCCACAATCGAGACAATGGGAATATCAAGCTTGCGAGCTTCGTTAACTGCGATGGATTCCTTGCGGGCATCGGTAATGAAGACAATATCGGGCAGACCATCCATATAGCGGATACCACCCAGGTTGCGCTGCAACTTTTCATGTTCCCGCTGCAGCTCAATAACTTCCTTGTTGGGCAGCACCTCAAAGAGGCCCTCTTCTTCCATCTCTTCAATCTCATTGAGACGGTCAATCCTCTTACTGATGGTCTGATAATTTGTCAGCATTCCGCCCAGCCAGCGCTGATTAACATAGGGCATGCCGCACCTATCTGCCTCGCTCCTGATGGTCTCCTGAGCCTGGCGCTTGGTGCCGACAAAAAGCACTGTCTTGCCCTTACTGGCCTCTTCCCGGACAAAATCATAGGCTTTGTCCATCAATTTCACGGTCTGCTGAAGATCTATGATATAAATCCCGTTTCTTTCAGTGAATATATAACTTTCCATTTTGGGATTCCAGCGTCTGGTCTGATGACCAAAATGTACACCGGACTCCAGCAGCTGTTTCATGTTAACTACTGACATTAATCTTCCACCTCCTTTCAGGTTTTACCTCCGCCTGTTTCCTCTCCCAGCTTCCCCTGTTGAGGTAAACAGGGCTGCCACTGTTCCGACTGGAACAGCACCGGCAGTGGGATCCACAGACGTGTGTATTTATACTCCTAATTTCACTAATAGCAAGTATATCATATAGTTGATGCGATATCAATAAAAAATTGGTCGATTTTTTGAGCGGCTTTAGAGCGGCTTATGAATGGCTTTTTGAATGGCTTATGAATGGCTTATGAATGGCTTTTTATGAGCGGGCTCTCTGCCTTTCTTCTAGCCTGCTGCTGGCAAAGTTAAAGCAATAATTCAGCCCACAATTGGCCGGCAAAACACGGCAATTGCCCTGCGGATATTTCTGCAGGGCAATCATCAGTTTAATGCCATAATTTATAGCTTTATACTAACTTTATACTAACTTTATGCTAACTTTATGCTAGCTTTGTGCTAGCTTAATGCCATAGATTTTTTATCTGCTGGAACTTAATGCTTTTGTTTATAATACCTTATCGTTAAGCTGTTATCAATCTTAGGCTGTCAATCTTTAGGCTTTTAGCTTGTCCAGTTCTTCCAGAAGGTAGTCATTGAGCACTTTGATATAGGTTCCCTTCATACCCAGGGAGCGGGATTCAATAACGCCGGCACTTTCAAATTTACGCAGGGCATTAACAATTACGGAACGGGTAATGCCAACCCTATCGGCAACCTTACTGGCTACCAGCAGGCCCTCACTGCCATCCAGCTCTTCAAAAATGTGCTCGATGGCTTCCAGTTCGGAATAGGAAAGGGTGTCAATCGCAATCTGGACGGCTGCCTTTTTCCGGGCTTCCTTCTCAATCTTTTCACTGCGGGAGCGGAGAATTTCCATGCCAACCACGGAAGCGCCATATTCGGCCAGCACCAGATCCTCATCGGTGAATTCACCATCATAGCGGGCCAGTACCAGGGTTCCCAGGCGGTCGCCGCCTCCCATTACCGGAACGATGGTGGTTAGTTTATCCTGAAAGAGGCACTCATCTTCGGGGGAAAAAACACATTCTCCATCCTTCTGCTTGATGTTTTCCCGGGTGTTGGAAGCTCTCATCAGAAAATCATTGTAATCCTCGGGAAAATATCCCTTTTCAATTACCTTTTCTTCCATAATATCGCATTCAAAGTCATCCAGCAGACTGTAGCCCAGGATTTTACCCTTGCGGCTGTTAATATAGACATTGCACTCGATTGCACTCTTCAAAACCTCAGCCATTTCACTAAAATCGACGGGTTTTCCACCTGTCCTCTGCAGCAGACGGTTGATTTTCCTACTTTTGTCCAGTAAAGATAACATTTTTTTCTACCTCCATTCAATTTTTCAAGCTCTTGTTCTTGTTAATGATAAAGTTTCTTTAAATAAACATGTGACTTTAGTAGTTTAGCAGTAGTTTAACAGTGCTTTAGCAGTCGTTTTACAGTAATCAGATTTTTTTAATCAAAGTTTTTGAGGGGCAGGCTGCTGATAAAAACGGGCTGTTGTCAAAAAGTGCTGATGTCAAAAATGTGTTGCAGGCAGAAATTAAAGTATATATCTGCTTAAATCTCTGTCCTGAACAATTTCAGACAATGCTTCATCAACATATTCTTCATCAATCACGACCCTGTCCTCTTCCATTTCGGGGGCTGAGAAGGAAATCTCCTCCAGCACCTTTTCCATGATCGTATGAAGCCTGCGGGCGCCAATGTTTTCAGTTTCATCATTGATCCGAGCCGCGTAGGAAGCGATGGCATCAATGCCAGATTCGGCAAATTCTACTGTCAGATTTTCGGTAGCCAGCAAAGCCTGATACTGTTTGGTCAGAGCATTCTCAGGCTGCTGGAGGATTTTGATGAAATCCTGCCTGGTCAGACTGTCAAGCTCCACCCGGATGGGGAAACGGCCCTGAAGCTCGGGAATCAGATCAGCCGGGCTGGAGACATGGAAGGCTCCCGCGGCAATAAAGAGAATGTGGTCGGTAGCAACCGAACCATGCTTGGTCATAATGGTGGAACCTTCGACAATGGGTAGGATATCGCGCTGAACTCCCTCCCGGGATACCTCCGGACCGGAGTCACTTTCCCGGCCGGCGATTTTGTCGATTTCATCGAGGAATATTATCCCCTCCTGCTCCACCCTATCGATTGCTTCCGAAGAAACCTCGTCCATATCAATCAGACGGGCTGCTTCCTTTTCCTGAAGAATTTCCTTAGCCTTTTCCACCGTGACTTTTCTCTTCTTCTTTTTGCTGGGCAGTAAATTGCCAAAGAGATCTTCCATGTTAACGCCCATTTCTTCCATACCCGAGGATGAAAAAATTTCCAGCATGCGCTGATTTCTGGCCTCAACTTCAATCTCTACCATTTTGTCATCAAAAAACCCATCCCTCAGCCGCTGGCGAAACCGCTCTCTCCGGCGTTTCTGGCGCTTGGTTACCGAGTCTTCTTCCTCCTGCTCCTGGGGCAGGTTGGTGCCTTCACTGGAATCGTCAGCAGAAATTTTTTCCCGCTGTTCCTGCTGCTCCTCAGCAAAGATTGAACCCAGCTCAACTCCCTTGCTGGTTGTAGTGGTCTTTGTTCCCGGCAGTAAAATATCAAGCAGCCTTTCCTCGGCCAGGATCTGAGCTCTTTCCTGAACTTCGGCCATTTTTTCCTCTTTAACCATTCTGATGCCTGTTTCCAGCAGATCCCGGACCATGGATTCCACGTCCCGGCCGACATAACCCACCTCGGTGAACTTGCTGACCTCCACCTTAAGAAAGGGAGCTTTGGCCATTCTGGCCAGACGGCGGGCTATTTCAGTTTTACCCACTCCTGTGGGCCCGATCATGAGAATGTTTTTTGGGATTACCTCATCCTTGAGTTCGGAAGTTATCTGCATCCGCCGGTAGCGGTTGCGAAGTGCTATGGCGACCGATTTTTTGGCTTCACCCTGTCCGATAATATATTTGTCAAGCTCTTCGACTATCTGGCGTGGTGTCAGTTCATCCATATAAATATCATCCTCTTTCTATCTAACTAATTAACTGGTATAAGTTCTTTAAAAATAACTTAAATTCATTAACCAGATATGATCTCTTTCTATCTTCTTCTTTATTTCAAATTTATTTCAAATTTCCTGTTTATTGCAAATTTCCTGATCTGGCGCAAAAATTTAAAGCTAACTAAGATTTATTATTTAATCAAGCTTATACTTAATATTTATTTATGGTTTAACTACGAAATTTTGTTTTTTACTGCAAATTTGTTTGACAGGATTTCTGGCATACTAGGGATTATAGTTTCGAAATTTGATGATATTGACTTGATGCAGGGCAATCATTTATGCTTATAAACTTACTTATAAATCTATACTTATACAAGTGATGGGCTGTTAAATCAGGAGTTTATGACTATTATAAATTTTTGAAATGCTCGAGACATACCCTTTCCTTTTGTATTTCTTATAATACTAAGCCTTTCCTTTTATCTGTCTTATAATACTTATTTGCTAATATTTTTCCTGATCTAATTTCCTGATCTAACCGGTTATTATCCTTCCCGATTAGTTATAATATCCTTCTCGATCATTCAGAAATAACATCTACCGAGATGTTCTTGTTGGTATAAATACAGATATCGGCAGCTATCTCCAGCGATTCTCTGGCAATATCTGCTGCCGACATGGTGTCATTATGCTGTAGCAGAGCCTGGGCGGCTGCCCTGGCATAGGCTCCTCCTGAGCCTATTGCTACAAAGTTATTGTCTGGCTCTATGACATCACCATTTCCGGAGATTAACAATAATTTATCGGTACTGGCCACAATTAAAAGGGCTTCCAGCCGGCGCAGCATCTTATCGGTGCGCCATTCTTTGGCAAGCTCAACTGCAGCCCTTTCCAGCTGCCCGTGATATTCTTTCAATTTTGATTCGAATTTTTCAAAAAGGGTAAAGGCATCTGCTGAAGTTCCGGCAAATCCAGCCAGCACCTGGTCTTCATACAGCCGACGAATCTTGCGGGCCCCGGATTTCATTACAGTATCGCCCAGCGTAACCTGACCATCACCGGCAATTGCAATTTCTCCTTTATTTTTAACCGCTATAATGGTTGTTGCTTCATATTGCTGTTGATAATCGGACTTAAAGTCGTTCAAGCCATCACCTCATTTTTATGAGATTTCCACCCTGTTCGTCGGTGTCTTCTGCCAGCACGCTGCCCTCTGAAAACTCTCCTAATGAAAACTAATCCTGGTAAAATCTCTGATAATACTAATTAATATTACCCTGTACTATGGGGGCAATATTCAAATGATTCATAATTGTTTATTTGCCTTACTAATATTAACACATTATTATCTTTTCTGTCAAGTAATTAATTTTTCTGCTGACTAAGTTAATTTCTTGAATTTATTAACCGGCCCCTTTAAACATATAGGCTGAAATTGTTGTAAAACTAAAGGTTTTGATTATTCACAACTGCTATAATTCTATCACAGATTTACAGACAGCGCAATTATCTTAAAATAATTTTCACAAAAACTTAATAGTAAGAATGTTATCTCATAATTTCATAAAAAAATAGCTCCTGGATTAGAGCTAAGAGGCTGCATTAAAGCTAATTGATCAAAAAAATTACTCAAAAAAGAATTGATCAAAAATGATTGATCAAATAAAGATAAGAAATCAGTAAAATAATAGACATGTTTAGAGCAGGGATAAACCCGTTTAGTGTAGTGAAGAACCCGGGATTTAAAAGCACCTCACTATAAAAGCACCTCAGAAATGATCTTTAAGTAATAGCAATAATGTTTTATAGCAATGATGTTCTTTAAAAATGATCTTTAGATAATATTGGGTTAAGAAATATTGTGTTTCTGAAGAAATTCTGCCAGGGTTTCCAGAGCCCGGCGGGAGCGAGCCTGATTGCGCTCTCTTTTATCGTGAATTTTCTCGGGCAGTTTGGGCAGCAGCCCGAAGTTTACATTCATGGGATCGATTTTATCCTTACGTTCATCGGAAATATAGGCGGCCAGAGCGCCCAGAGCCGTTTCCCGGGGGAATTCCAGGGGTTCATTGCCCTCAAGATAGCGGGCGGTGTTGAGGCCTGCCAGCAGGCCTGAGGAGGCCGATTCGACATAGCCCTCTACCCCGGTGAGCTGACCGGCAAAGAACAGCCCGGGGTCCTGCCTGAACTGATAACCGGCTGTCAGGAGACCGGGAGAATTAATATAGGTATTGCGGTGCATCACTCCATAGCGAACAATTTCGGCATTCTCCATTCCCGGTATATACTTAAGCATCCGGTCCTGTTCGCCCCACTTAAGCCGGGTTTGAAAGCCCACCATATTGTAGAGAGTGGCCTGGCGGTTATCCTGACGGAGCTGAACCACGGCATGAGGCTCCTCCCCGGTTCGGGGATCGGTGAGACCCACCGGCTTCAGGGGGCCAAAAAGCAGGGTTTTATGTCCCCGGCGGGCCATAACCTCAACTGGCAGGCAGGCTTCAAAATATTTCTGATCCTCCACTTCAAAATCATGGGGCTGGCTGTCTTCAGCCTGCAACAGAAATTCCCAGAAGTCAAGAAACTCCTCCCGGTTCATGGGAGCGTTGAGGTAATCACCCTCATCTTCTTCATAGCGGGAAGCCCGAAAAATTATCTCGTAATTAAGGCTTTCTGCCGTAACGATGGGGGCAGCAGCGTCATAAAAATAGAGATAATCTCTGCCGGTCAGCCCTTTCAGATCTTCAGCCAGGCTGTCAGAAGTCAGGGGGCCGGTGGCCACAATCAGGGGACGATCACCAGGAAGAGCCTTAACCTCCTGATGAATTATTTCTACCTCCGGCAGGGAGTTCAGCTTATCGGTAATATAGGCGGCAAAGGCCTGGCGATCCACAGCCAGAGCCCGGCCGGCCGGGACTTCGGTCTGTTCAGCGGCTTCAATTAATAAAGAATCCAGCCGGCGCATTTCTTCTTTCAGGAGTCCCACGGCATTGGTGAACTGGCGGGAGCGGAGAGAATTACTGCAGACCAGTTCCGCCAGCTTATCAGTTTGATGGGCCGGGGTCATTTTTTCCGGCCGCATTTCATATAAAATTACCCGATGACCGCGGCGGGCCAGCTGATAGGCGGCTTCACTGCCGGCCAGACCACCACCGATTATTGCTGCCTGAGACATTTCAGGAGCCTCCTGGATGATGTAGGGAAATTTCTAATTGTTAGCTTCGCTGTGTTTGCAGTCCTTGTTGACGCACTGGAGATACTGACCGCGGTTTTTGCTGTACTTCTGAACCATGATTCCACCGCATTCCGGGCATTTCTTCTGAACCGGCTTATCCCAGAGCACATACTCGCAGTCGGGATAATTGCTGCAGCCGTAAAATTTGCGGCCTTTGCGGCTTTTGCGCTCAACCAGCTCACCGTCCTCACACCTGGGGCAGGAAACCCCGGTTTTTTCCAGATAATTTTTGGTATTTTTGCACTCCGGATAATTGGAACAGGCCAGAAATTTGCCGTAGCGGCCATATTTTACCACCATGGGGCTGCCGCATTTATCGCAGACCTCATCGGTCTCCTCGACAACCTCTTCTCGCTCCATCTTTTCTTCAGCCTCTGCCAGTCTCTCAGCAAAGGGAGAATAAAATTCCTCCAACAGCTGGCGCCAGTCTTCCTCGCCCTCCTCAATCTGGTCGAGCTTATCCTCGACCCTGGCGGTAAATTCCACGTCGGTGACATCGGGAAAGAAATCGATTAATTTATCGGTGACGGTAAAGCCGAGATCAGTGGGCACCAGGGATTTACCATCCTTCTCCACGTAGCCCCGGGAAATAATGGTGGAAATAGTGGGGGCGTAGGTACTGGGTCGGCCGATGCCTTCTTCTTCCAGGGTTTTCACCAGGCTGGCTTCGGTATAACGGGGCGGAGGAGAAGTGAATTTCTGCTCTGGCTCGAGCTTTTTCAGCTCCAGCTCTTCGCCCTCTTCCAGCTCGGGTATATCAGTTCGATTTTTATTGTTATAGCTTAAAACCCGCATGAAACCGGGAAATAAAACCTTGGAACCGGAGGCCCGGAAAAGATACTTTGGTCCGGCCGAAATATTAATAGTTAAAATCCGATAAATAGCTGGGCTCATCTGACTGGCCACAAACCTCTCCCAGATCAGCCGGTAAAGGCGAAACTGATCAGAACTGAGATGTTTCTTAATTTTATCCGGCTCCCGCTGGACTGCGGTGGGCCGGATGGCTTCGTGAGCATCCTGAACTCCAGATTTCTGCTTTTTGCCGCCCCGGGAACCTTGGTAATATCTCTCGCCAAAATTATCCTTAATAAAACTTTCGGCCATCGAGGCTGCTTCCTGGGAAATTCTGGTGCTGTCTGTTCTGATATAACTTATAAGACCTACCGTTCCTTCAGAACCCACTTCGATACCCTCATAGAGCTGCTGGGCCAGATACATAGTTTTTTTGGCAGAGAAGTTTAAAATGCTTGAGGCCCGCTGCTGCAGAGTACTGGTAGTAAAAGGCGGATAGGGATTGCGGCGGCGTTTACGTTTTTTAACCTTTTTAACCTGAAAGTCTTCCTTCTTGATTTCCTTGAGCGCCTGGTTGGTCTCCTCTTCACTGCCCAGGGTAAATTTCCTGCCATCTATGCGGTAAAGCTCGGCTTCCAGGCCGGCAGAGGAATCTTCAGATTCCAGCCGGGACTCATCCCGCTCCAGCTGGGCGGTGATTTCCCAGTATTCTTCCGGATCGAAAGCCTCAATTTCCCGTTCCCGTTCGCAAATAATGCGGACAGCTACGGTCTGAACCCGCCCGGCTGAAAGACCCTTGCGGACCTTTTTCCAGAGCAGCGGACTTAATTTATAGCCGACAAGGCGATCCAGAATCCGGCGGGCCTGCTGGGCATTAACGAGATTATCATCAATTGGCCGGGGGGATTCCAGGGCCTGGCTGACGGCCTGGCTGGTAATTTCGTTGAAAACAATCCGGATCTCGCTGCTGCCGTTAATATTGAGGGCCCGGGCCAGATGCCAGGAGATTGCTTCCCCCTCCCGGTCAGGGTCAGTTGCCAGATAAACCTGTTTGCTCTTTTTGGCTTCCTTTTTGAGACGGGCCAGCACCTTGCCCTTACCGCGAATGGTTATATAATGGGGTTCAAAGGAATCTTCAATATTAACCCCCAGCTTGCTTTTGGGTAGATCTATCACGTGTCCGTTGGATGCTTCAACTTCATAATCAGAACCTAAAAATTTGCTGATTGTCCTGGCCTTAGCAGGCGACTCCACAATTACCAGGTTTTTGTTTTTTTTACTATTCTTTTTGCCTGCCATTGCTGCACCTCCAGTTAGAAAAACTGATAAAAAATCACTCCTTAGTAAGGATTATCTGAAAAAGTAAAAATTATCTGAAAACCTGTCTAAATTACTCTCATAAGAAGCATTCGGGATAGCTGTCGGTCATTATAAAGATAAGTTAATTTATTCTGGTTGAGTTAACTAGTATATTATTATATTGGTTCCAGGAGATTTTGTAAACCCTTAAAATAAAATTTTTCTCCTTCACCCTTGCCAATTACCCCGGCTACTTCCAGATTTATCAAAGCGACATTAATCCCGACAGCACCTATATCGGTGAGCTCCTGAAGCTCGCTCGTGGTCAGCTCAACTTCCCGGGTGAAAATATTTAAAATTTTCTTTTCAGCCGGGGTCAGATCCGGAGGAATAATAACACCGCTGGTTGAAATAGAGGGGGAAGTGGATCCTGTTTTCTTGGGGGTGGTTGAGCACTGGCTGTTATCGGGGTTGAGTTTTGTATTTGGAATGTCAGCTGCATTTCTTTTATCAGATTCTTTTTGCTTAATCTGGTTACTTTGATGACTTTGATTCCTTTGATTGCTTTGGTTACTTTGATTATTCTGGTTAACCTGGTTACTTTGATTGATTTGGTTGCTCTGGTTAATTTGATTACTTTGGTTGATTTGGTTATTCTGGTTACACTGATTGCTGGAATTGCCAGGATTGCCAGGATTGCCAGGATTGCCGGGATCTTTCTGCTGGTTTTTCTCATCAACTGTATAAAGCTGATATAGATAGTTAATGATGTCCTCAGCAGAAGTTACCAGCATAGCGCCCTCTTTTATCAGGTTATTTGTACCCTGGCTATAAATGCGGTCGATGTTGCCGGGGACAGCAAGAACATGACGGTTCTGGTCAAGGGCCAGGTTAGCTGTAATCAGCGAGCCGCTTTTTCTGGCAGCTTCAACGACAACCACCCCCTGACAGAGACCGCTAATGATCCGGTTGCGGCGGGGAAAATTTCCTGGTTGCGGTTCAATTTCGGGAGGAAACTCTGAAATTAGGGCTCCCTGTTCCGGCAGCCTGTGATAGAGATCCACATTCTTTGAAGGATACTGATAATCCAGGCCCGAACCCAGGACTGCCCAGCTTTCCCCGCCGGCATCCAGCGCCCCTTCATGGGCGGCCCGATCTATTCCCAGAGCCAGGCCGCTGACAATTACAATCCCGCGGTAAGCCAGCTCTTCTGCCAGCATTCTGGTGGTCCTTATCCCGTATCCGCTGGCTTTCCGGGAACCAACTATGGCAACCGCAGGTTTCCCCGGATGAATCCTGCCCCGGTAAAAAAGGATTGGAGGAGGATCGGCGATTTCCAGCAGGATTCCAGGATATCCTGGATCTGTAAAACTGATGACCTTAATATTTTTCCTGGCCAGGTCAGCCATTTTCTGATCGAGATCAACCTCATTCCTGATTTCAATGATATTACCGGCCAGGCGCTGTCCAAAAATATACTTCAGTCTGCTGGCTGAACTCAGCCAGAGTTTTTCCGGATTGGACTCAATCTCGAGAGCTTTCTTAAGATAAACAGGCCCCAGACCCGTTACCAGCGAGAGACCCAGCCAGTATTTTAATTGATCATCATTTAAATTGTTGCTATACTCTCCGGTATTTTCGGTATTTCCGGTGTTCCCGGTATTTCCGGTGTTCCCGATACTCCTGGTGTTCTCGATACTCCTGGTGTTCCCGGTATTCCTGGTTGTCCCGGTTGTCCTGGTTGCTCTGGTTTTCTGACTTTCAATATTGTTTTTGCCTTTATTGGTGTTTATGTTTTTATTGGTGTTTTTGCTATGCTTTTTTTTGCCATTTTTCATCATTCTCCTCCTTAAAATTGCCAGATAAGCAGCAGTCAGTATAATTGCTAATAAAAATTCCATATTTTACTATCTATAAATATAATTATATAATTATCTGGAATATTTTACAACTAAAATTTTCATCTGGAAAGTTTGGTAGGGAAAAATAAAACCGGTAAATATGCTTTGAATTTGAGCAAAAATATTTGAGCAAGAAATTTGCCAATAAAATATATCCAGAAAATATAACCAGAAAATAGCCAAAACAATTATCATGATGTGATCATAAAAATGATCATAAAAATGATCATAGAAAAACCCGGCCAGAAGAATTAGATTTCCAGGCCGGGCTTGATGACGTCATTGTAATGATGACGTTATTTTATTGAAGTTATCGGCTCTTCTTAACAAACTAATAAGACTCATTGAAAGCTATTATTAAATAGCTTCAAGGTGTCTTGCCATTTATATTAGAAATGATTGAAATTGGAATTCCTCTAAAAATGGAATTCCTCCATTAAAAATAGGCTTCCAGGACTATAAAATATCAGCTGGAAAAGTTGTAAAAATTCCTGTAATACCTTGCAATATCCTGTAATACCCTGTAATATTCTGCATTCCCTGTGATATCCTTTATTACCTGTATTCCCTGTAATATCCATTCTAGTAAATAGATTGTATTATTTATTTTAGAATGAGGGGCAATTTAAAACTCTATTTTGGCGCGCAGGGTTGTTGAGATGGTTATGTCGCCAGGTTCTATTGAAGGCAGAGTGCCTGTTGCTGCCGACTCTGACATCATTACATCTCTGTATAAATACGGTCTGTCCCGCTGCAGGGATTCCTGCAGGTCAATCTCGACGAACCGATATTCCTCCCGGTCAAATTCTGTGGTCAGCTCGGAGGCCTTATTCTTCAAGCCTTCTATGGCCCGGGCAGTGGTTTCAGCCTGCACCTCCCGGGAATCAGACAGCATGAAATCCACGCTGTTTATCCTGTTAACTCCAGCCGTCACGGCAGAATCAATTACTTCAGCCAGAAGGTCAAGATCAGAGAGGACCAGCTGGAGGCGGTTGACTACCCGGTATCTGGTTGCCTCCCGGTCAACATAGCGGTCGGGATAAATATTAAAGGCCAGAGTTTCAATCTCCAGGTCATCATATTCCTCCAGAGCCTGCTTGACTTCCTCAACAATTTCATTGTTTTCCTGGTAGGCAGGTTCAATCTCCTCATCTTCAGTCTCAACGGCCAGTATCAGCCGGGCCTGGTCAGGCGCTACCGAGGTCTCCTCCTGCCAGGTCAGATTCAGAGTGGCCCTTTCGGCCGGAGGTTCAACTCCCACCTCATCCACCACATCCTCTACCGCTGCCAGCAGTTCGTCATCCTCAATTACCAGGTCCTCCAGATCAATCTGCTCAGGGTCGACAACTTCCTCTCTTTCGTTTATTTCATCCATTTCGGTAATTTCTTCTGGTTCAACTATTTCTTCCTCAATATCATTGACTTCATTTCTACGAATCAGATTTATTTCATAGGGCATAAGAACAAGAAGAGCAGCCACCAGAACCAGCAAAATCACAAGTCCATACCATTTTTTATGCAAGGTTTCCACCCCCAAAATATTTTAATAAAGCTTGAAAAGATAATGATTAAACCCGGAGATTAAACCAGGAAAAAAACAATAATGTTTTGCAGCTTATTATATATATTCGTGATCTACACTTCTAACTCCTTCCAGCGTCCCAATTTAAATCTATAAAAAACATAGCCCCCTCTCATGCTCCAGTCAATTACCATGGCCAGCCAGGCTCCGGCCAGGCCCATATCCATAAATTCAATGAAAATATAGGCCATGCCCAGACGGCCGATCCAGCTGGAGATGGCGGTGCTGTAAAAGACCGACCGGGTCTCTCCTGCGCCTCTCAAGCCTCCGGCGTAGATAAACTGTGTGCCCATCGGAATCTGGGCGAAGGCGACAATTCTGAGAGCCAGAGCTCCCTGGGAAATGATGGCGGGATCATCGGTATAAAGCCTCATCAGCAGATCGGGAATAAAAAAGAACAGCAGGGCCATACCCCCCATGATCAAAGCTCCCAGCTGCCAGGCCTGATGGCCGCTGCGTTCGGCCTGTTTCGGCCTTTCGGCACCCAGATTCTGGCCGACCAGGGTGGTAGCAGCGGTAGCTATTCCGATACCCGGCATATAGGAAATGGATTCCACATTGATGGCAATCTGATGGGCGGCAAAGGCCACGGTTCCCAGTCCGGCTACCACCCGGACAAAAAGGATCTGGGCGGTGCGCATGACAAGCTGCTCCAGAGCTGCCGGATAACCAATATTGAGAATTCGCTTGATCCGCTGAAGGTCAGGTATAAAGAAATTTTTCTTCAAGAGGGTAACCGCTGCTTGCGGTTTAAATACATGGATAAATAGAACAATCCCTGTCAGACTGCGGGCAAAGGTGGTGGCCAGAGCGGCTCCCTGCAGACCCATTTCGGGAAAACCCAGCCGGCCAAATATCAGCACATAGTTGCCAAAGACATTGATTATATTAAGAACCAGATTGACCTTCATCGGAGTTTTGGTATCGCCGGCTCCCCGAAGGGCGGAGGTCAGAACAAAGCCGATAAACATAAACATCAGACCGGGAACCAGAATCCGGATATAGGTTGTTCCCAGGGGAATAACCTCGGCTTCGGCGCCCATAAATCTGATAACCTGCTCGGCCAGCAGGAAAAAAATAATCGAAACTATAATGGTCAGTACCCCGACGCTAAGCAGAGACTGCTGCAGGGTTCTGCCGGCCTCTTCCTCATCGCCAGCCCCGATAAAGCGGGCCACCAGGGCGGTGGTACCGACACTGATGGAAATTCCAATGGCCAGGGAAAATAAGAGCGGCTGAATTGACAGACCCACGGCCGTCACGGCAGCTGCCCCCAGACGGCCCACCATCATCATGTCGACAACCTGGGTCAGGGTGTTTAAGGCCTGCTCAATGATAACCGGCCAGGCCAGTTTGAGGATTACTTTTTTGGAGGAGGAATCTTCCTGCTGGACAATCTCTGATCCTCCCCGGGGTGGTGGTTGATGCATAGTATCGGCTCCAAATTTGCCAGGTAATTCTGGTAGTTTAACTATACTGACAGGTAATTCTGGCAGTTCCACCAGGGCAGTTTCAACAGGTCAGCTTCACCAGGACAGTTTTACCAGGCTGGTCGTCGGTAAATTTTTTTGTCATTATGTATTCCTCATTAAGTATATTGTGATTTGATAACAATGTCAATAAGCAAAAATTGGCCTTCAGCAGCGGCTGGCTCTCAGCACAAAAAACTGGAGAAGTCCAACAGGTTGGTTGCCGTCAGACTTCTCCTTTAAATCGATCTCTTAAAAGTTCATTTTAAATAGCTCATTATATTATTGAGGCTGATATGTGATGCTGATATGCTCAAGTTTATATTAGTAACACCGATACAGTTCAGTAAAATGATATGCTCTTAATAATCCTGGTGGTGATACCATTCGGCATCTTCCAGCCAGGTTTTGGGACGCTCAACCATGGTAACCAGATTATGCATGATATTTTGATGCTTCTTCTCTTCAACGGCCAGGCGGCTGAATGTCTCCTTAATCAGTTCATCTTCAGTTTCTTCAGCTTTCTCGGAGTAGTAGGTATGGCTTTTTTTCTCCAGTTCCCAGGCTTTTTTATAAATGCTGAGCTGATCCCGGGGCATGACCCCTTCATTGGTGTCAAAATCCCTGGTCAGCTCCCTGAAGGTTTCCCTGGCATCAGAGACAATATCCGATTCAACCGGCTCAATCTCACCGGACTCAGCCAGATTGCGGATTATCTGTTCATGTTTCTTCTCTTCATCAGCCAGGCGGTAAAAAACCTTCTCCAGCCTGCCGTCACCAACCCTGGCAGCACAATCCCGGTAAAACTTCTGATTTTCCTGCTCAAAATTTATGGCGAACTGATAGATGTCTTTCATTAATAAACCTCCTTCTTTTATTGCTATATGGCATTTTAATCTCTTTATTTTAAGAAAATTCCCGCATGAATTCTTCCCGGTCGACCGGGCGGGGATAATCTACCAGCAGCTCGTCGGACAGATTGAAAAATTTATCGCGGAAGATAGGTTTTTCTTCCCGGTAAATTATGCCCAGCGGTATGCCTTCATCCCACTCTTCAGCTTTCTGAACGGCGCTCTGATAATCGGTGGGGTCATAGTCATCATTTAGAATATAGCTGTTCTGGGCATACCATTTATAGGTGTTGACTTTGTTGAAGGTGACACAGGGCTGGAGGATATCCACCAGGGCATAGCCTCGATGCTGCAGGGCTTCCTTCATCAGCTTGACCAGCTGATCCCGTTCGCTGACAAAGCCCCGGGCCACAAAACTGGCTCTCATGCCGACAGCGAAGCGTACCGGGTTAAAGGGCTCGCCGGTTACACCATGGGGCTGGACCTTAGTCTTGATGTCGGTACCGGTGGTAGGGGAAGCCTGCCCTTTGGTCAGCCCGTAGATCTGGTTGTTGTGAACAAAATGGGCGATATCGGGATTGCGCCTGATATTATGCAGCAGATGGTTGCCGCCCTCGCCGTAGGTGTCGCCATCGCCGGATTCCACAATCACCTTCATGGTGGGATTCACCATCCGGAAGCCGATGGCCGGCGGCAGAGCCCGACCGTGCAGACCATTAAAGGCATTACTCTTAAAGTAATGGGGCATTTTGGCGGCCTGGCCAATTCCGGAGAACATGACAAAATCATCGGTGTGAATTTCCAGCTCGGCCAGGGCTTCAGCCAGAGCTTTTCTCAAGGGAAAATTACCGCAGCCCGGGCACCAGGCAGTATTGCGATCGGGTTCATAAATGTCTTTTTCCAGCATTAGTACTTCACCTCATCTTTCATTCGGTTGTATAGTTCATCGGTGGTAAAGGGGCGTCCATCGTACTTCAGCATCCGGTAATCAGCTCCCATTTCGGTGTAGGCGGTAATCAAGCGGGAGAACTGACCGGTGCTGTTATTTTCAATCACCACCAGGTGGGTATTATAAGCATTGCGTTTTTCGAGTTCGGCAGTTGGCAGGGGCCAGACATCGTTGAAACTCAGCATGCCAACGCTTTCACCTTCGTCTGCGAGTTGCTGCTGGACTTCCAGCATGGGACCGTAGGTGGAGCCAAAACCGACCATCAGCACCTCAGGTTTCTCCGGTCCGCTGTAATAGGGCTCCAGGGTGTCCTCCCGGCGCTGTTTTTCAAACTTGCGGGCCCGTTTGTCTACCATGGCCTTACGGATATCTTTATCCTCGGAAATCCGGCCGGTCTGGAAATGTTCGTGGCTGTCCACCAGGACTACCTCATCAGAAAGCTGTCCAGGATAGGCCCGGGGCGAAATGCCGTCATCAGTGAACTCATAACGCTGGTATTCCTTGCCCTCCGGCCAGTTATCTTCATCGATCAGGTAGCGGGCAATTTCAAGCTCATCCAGCTTGAACTCCGGCACGGTGCTGGCGGAATCGGAAAGAAACTGGTCGCCCAAAATCACCACCGGCATCTGGTATTTTTCGGCCAGATTGAAGGCTCGAAAGGTCTGGTAGAAAGCATCTTCCTGATCCCTGGGGGCAATCACCTTCAGGGGAAATTCATCCTGAGAGGCATTGATGACAAAGTTCAGGTCACCCTGAGCGGTCCTGGTTGGCATTCCGGTAGCAGGACCCGGGCGCATTGTCTCGGCGATCACCAGTGGAGTTTCCATCAGTCCTGCCAGCCCGAAAGCTTCAGTCATGAGTGAGAATCCACCACCGGAGGTTCCGGTCATAGCGCGGGCTCCGGCAAAGGAAGCTCCCAGAGCCATGTTAATAGCGGCGATTTCATCTTCGGCCTGCTCCACGGCGATACCGAGCTTATCCTGTCGATATGCCAGGTAGTTGAGGATCCCGGTGGAGGGGGTCATGGGATAGGCAGAGTAAAACTGCACCCCTGCCAGGGCTGCTCCCAGACCGATGGCCTGATTGCCCTCCAGGAAGAGATAGCCCTCTCCTCCGGAGCGGGACGGTTCCTCGACTTCGAAGCCAGCTTCAACTGAATCATAGCCAGCCTGAAGAAGTTCCAGGTTATCCTGCTGAACTTCCTCTTTGGGGAATTTCTCTTTGATGACTTTTTTCAGTTCCTCGAGCTCAAAGTTCAGCAGCTGCCAGAGAACTCCAAGAAATACGGTGTTGGCGGCTTTGGGATTAACCCGCTGAGCCAGCTCTTTGGCCGGAACCGAGATAATCCGCTCATTCTCTGCTTTTCCATCGAAGAGAATATAGCCTTCAGGCTGAACCCGCTGCTGGTGATTTTCCACACCATCCTGATTTAAGGCTACCAGGATGTCAATCTCTTCCCGGGGGGAATGAAACTCTCCATTGCCAAAGCGGATCTGCATAAAGTTATGACCGCCCCGGACCCGGGACATGTAATCCTTGTGGCTGAATACGTTATAGCCCTGCCGGTAGAGGGCTTTACCGATTATTTCTTCCAGGGTTTGGAGACCCTGGCCGGCTTCTCCTGCAATAACAAGATTTAAGTCCAATCCAATCCCTCCTCAATTTTCTTAATCTGTGTTTACAGACTTAACCTGTGTTTTCAGTTTTCAGCTTTAAACTTCAGGACTAAAAGTTATGAAATCTGGATTAGCGCTATTTTAAGGATTATTAGTAAGATCTCTCAATTATTGAGCTCTCATATAGCTGTATTAAATTAGTCCAGCAAGGAGTTTTTATAGGAGGCCTTATTAAGAAGTCTTAAATGATTTTTATAGTTTTATAGTAATTATAGTAAAATTTTCTGGTCTTTATTCCTGGTATTTAAGGGCGTTTTAATAGTTGTTTTTATGGTATTTGGTAAGAATTTTTTTGTTCTTATTTTTGACTTATAAGAAATTCCAGAATGGCTTTCATGAAAGCCGGAAGATCCCCGGGATGACGGGAGGTAATAAAGTTGCCGTCGACAACAACCTCTTCATCTGTCCAGTGAGCGCCGGCATTGACCATATCATCACGAATGGCGGAGGTTGAGGTCACAGTCTTGCCCTTAAGAACATTGGCAGAAGCCAGAACCCAGCCTGCATGGCAGATCGCTGCCACCAAACCGTTGTTTTCTGCCTGATATTTGACAAGTTTCAGGACATTCTGGCAGCGGCGCAGTCTGTCAGGGGCATAGCCGCCAGGTACTATTACTCCATCATAATCAGCAGGATCAATTTCTCTAGCCTTAAAATCTACCTTCAGGGGATAACCTTCCTTGCTCTTACAAACCTCACAACCAGCATCACGGCCGATGATATCAACTTCCACTCCTGCTTCCCGCAGTCTCAAAATTGGATACCAGGCTTCCAGATTTTCATACTTGTCTTCAGCCAGAACCGCAATTTTTTTCTGTTCCAGACTCATAATACTCCTCCTTTTTCTTGTATTTTAGTCAGGATATTTAAGCAAAATTTAAGCAGCAAGCTTTTAGCAGAAATTTGGGTTTCTATAACCTGCCGATCCTTTAAATCTCCTCTGAAAAGTTCTTCCAGCGGTTTTACCAGCATTTTTTTGTCACCGGTTAGCTGGCTGATAATATAATCTGACTGTTAATATTATCTAGCTGTTAATATACTGTTAATATAATAAAGTAAAATTTTAAGTAAAGCTGTTAAATGGCTACTATTACACTTGAAAATATATACATTCCTATTTTTATTTTCTACAAAAGCTTTATAAATCCTGCAAATATTGGT
>SLJX01000195.1 GCA_007134885.1 Halanaerobiaceae bacterium | reverse complement strand
TATTATGATATAATTAAAAACTGGATAGGGTCAGAAAATCATAAAATTTCAGGCATATAACTTATTATTAATAATTTTTTTGCCGAATTTTATCAGCAGTGCAGTTTTATTTTGTGATGCCCTTGTGATGCCCTACTGGTCCGCTATTTTAAAATTTCGTTATCAATTCGCAGTTTAATTTGTTTATTTCCGGCAGCAATAAGTAGAATGGGAAATACCTGATTTTTGTAACAGGTTATATTTCAACCATTCTACTATCACACATCAAAATTAAACAGCGGGAGGTGAATCAACTCCAGATCAGATTGGGTCTCTGTGTTACCTGAATTTGTTAACCAGACTTTATCTTTAGCATTTTAATTTTTATTTAATTTAAAATCAAAAAAATTCTAGGGGGAATTAGTGTGAAAAAACTTAGTTTTATAGCGGTTATTCTGCTGGCTGTGACTTTAGTCTTTACCATGGGAGTTGCAGCTGATGATGCTGAGCCGGCAGATGTCGGTGATGAATTTCCCGATCCTTTAGTGCTGGGAATGGTGCCTTCCCGCGAAGCTGGAGTTATGATGGATTCGATTGATCCTTTAACTGCCCTGCTGGAAGAAGAGCTTGGGGTAGGCGTTCAGGGAACAGTGCTGACCAGCTTTACCAGTGTAATCGAAGCTATGGGAACAGGCCGGGTTGACATTGGCATTTTTGGACCCTTTGCCCTGGTTTTAGGTGAGGAAAGGCATGATCTGGAGATCATCCTGAATTCCATCCGCTTTGGTGCTGATCACTATCTTGCTCAATTTTTTGTCCGGGAGGACAGCGGTATAGAGTCTCTGGAAGATTTACGCGGCAAATCTGTAGGCTGGGTTGATCCTGCTTCTACTGCCGGTTATCTCTTCCCCTATGTCCACCTGCTTGATCACGGTATAGATCCTGAAGAGGATCTGGGAGAGCAGATCTTTACAGGGTCCCACGATGCTTCAGTAATTGCAGTTTACACCGGCGATGTTGATTTTGGCGTCAGCTTTGATGATGCCAGAGAAGATATAGAGGATGAGTATCCCGATGTTATGGATGTAGTAAAAGTAATTGAATACACTGCTGAAATTCCCAATGATGGTATAGCTGTCAGACGGGAACTCCATCCTGACCTGGTAGCCGATATTCAGCAGGCCTTTATCAATATTGGTGAAACTGAAGAGGGCGAAGAGCTGCTTAACACCCTTTACAATGTTTCGGGATATGTACCAGCCGGTTCTGAAAGATATGAAGTAGTGCGGAGAACCTTCCACGAAATGCAGGAATATGTTGACTTTTAAACAGCAACTTAGTTAAATGACAAAAAATGCTTCAAGTGATTCAACTGTTTAAGCAGCAGACAATCTCATTTCGTAATAACAATCATTACAGCAAATATAGCAGCAGTTAATAATGACAGTAAGTTTTAGGGAGATAGCTTGACTGCTATCTCCCTAAAATATTATGCGCTTATTATGTGTAGAGGGAGTGATGGTCATTATAGAATGTCAAGGACTGAGCGTAACCTATCCCGGTGGCGTTCAGGCTCTGAAAGATGTGGATCTTAAAATCGGTGCTGGAGAATTTGTCATAGTGGTGGGCTTAAGTGGAGCCGGCAAATCTACTCTGCTGAGAACTATTAACCGGCTGGTTGATCCCACCGGAGGTAGAATAAAGGTTGATGGCAGAGTTATTAACGATCTCTCGAAGAAGGAGTTGAAAGAGTACCGCAGCCAGGTGGGAATGATTTTTCAAAATTTCAATCTTGTTAAGCGTTCCAGTGTGCTGCGTAATGTACTGGCCGGGAGATTAAGGGGTGTCCCCACCTGGAGAACTCTGCTGGGATTATTCCCTCAGGAAGATGTGGCAGAAGCACTTTCCTGTCTGGAACGGGTGGGCATCGAAGAGAAAGCCAAATCCCGGGCCGATGAGCTTTCTGGCGGTCAGCAGCAGAGAGTTGGCATAGCCAGAGCCCTGGCTCAGAATCCCAAGATACTGCTGGCCGATGAGCCGGTAGCTTCTCTTGATCCCCCAACCTCTCATGCAGTAATGAAGGATCTTAAAAGAATTAATGAAGAAGATGGAATAACCACCATTGTTAATTTGCATTTTATCGATCTGGCTAAAGAATACGGGGAAAAAATTGTTGGTCTACGAGAAGGAGAGCTGGTCTATGAAGGCCTGGCAGATGAAATAACCGAAGAGGAGTTTGAAGAAATTTACGGCCGCTCGATAACTGCTGAGGATCAGCTGGGCGCAGGTGGTGGAGCCCATGCCTGAGATATCTTCCCGGGAAAAACCTTCTCGTCTTGTTCTCTTGATGGGTAAAATTAAAGGGATTTTTGTTGTTGCCCTGGTAGCTGTCATTTATATCTGGAGTGCCCGCGGGGTTGGCTTTAGCTTAATTGAAATCATCAGAGAGCTCCCCAGTTTTTTTAATCTGCTCTGGGATATGGTTCCCCCTAACTGGGCCTATTTTGTCAGGCTGATTGGTCCTCTGCTGGAAACCTTTCAAACTGCCATTGCCGGGACGGTACTGGGGACACTGCTGGCTGTTCCCCTGATACTTCTCGCTTCCAGCAATGTTAACCCCAATAAACCTCTTTACTATGTTTCTAAAGGTTTTATGAATCTGGCTCGGACCATAGACCCCATGCTCTATGCTGCTATTCTGGTTGCTGGGGTTGGCCTGGGAGCCTTTGCCGGCATGCTGGCTCTGACCTTTTTTTCCATGGCCATTAATGCCAAGCTGACCAGTGAAAGCCTGGAGGCCATTGATGATGGGCCTCTGGAAGCCCTGAAAGCCTGCGGGGGAAATAAACTGGAGATGATAAAATATGCGGTTGTACCGCAAATAATGCCCACCTTCGCCAGTTATACCCTTTTTGTTTTTGAAATTAATATCAGAGCCTCCACAGTGCTGGGGCTGGTAGGAGCCGGTGGTATCGGTGTTAATCTCAATACTTCACTCAATCTTTTCCGCTATCCCAATGCAGCCATGGTTCTTCTGACTACCTTTGTGATAGTGGTATTAATTGATCAGCTGAGCAATGTTTTAAGGGAGGAATTAGTTTGAAAGAACCTGGAAAATCACTGCGGCAGTATGAAAAAAAATCTATTATCTGGTATATTGGCTATCTAATAATTCTGGCCCTTTTTGT
>SLJX01000118.1 GCA_007134885.1 Halanaerobiaceae bacterium | reverse complement strand
AGAATTTCCTCGCTCAGGTGAGAAAATTCTCCTGAAGCAGATGCTATATAGGCCCCGGTTTCGGGATGTTTTTTAATCATCTCCCAATCAGCTTCTACTAATTTTTCTTCTTTTTTTAATATTTCTGTCGGTATTTTGGCCTTACCGATATCATGTAAATTGGCCAGCAAAGTCAATCGATCTAAATCTGATACTGATAACCCAACTTTTTCACCCAAATTGGTGGCCAGTTTTTTCAGGCGTCTGACATGATCTTCCGTTTCATGGCTTTTTGTTCCTATAGTAATCAAAAGAGCCTCGAGTATATTGCTTTTTGCGCTTTTACTTTCGACTCTCTTATTATCATACATTCTATCTTCAGCTTCTGAAAGCAAAGTTTGAATGTCTTTATCCATAGTTTTTTTGACAGCGCAACCTAAAGCTATTGAAACAGGTAAGTCTTTGCTCTCTAAATTTGCTTCTCTGAAATTGTTTTTGATTCTTTGATAAATTTTGGCCCCTACTTTTTCATCAGTTTTGGGCAAAAGTAAAACAAATTCATCTCCACCCCAGCGAGATACTAGATCTTCTGCCCGGCAGGAATTTACCAGCAACTTTGCCGCTTTGATTAAAGTTTTATCACCCATTTCATGACCATAGGTATCATTAATCATCTTAAGGCCATTTAAGTCAGCCATGATTAAACTTAAAGGGAGTTGTCTTCTTACATTTAATCTGCTTAATTCTTCTTCAATAAACTTTCGGTTGTAAAGGCCGGTAACACTATCCCGCACCGAAATATGCTCACTTATATCCATTAAAATTAACAATTCCAGCTCTTTATCAATAAATTTAACCGGTGAAAGTGTGGCTTTAATCCACCGGTCTTCGGCAACATTTTGCAGCTTAAAATTGGCATCCAGTTTATCATGAGAGCCTATTCCTTTTTCTAAAAATTGTAATATACCCCTATTGGCAAATATATCTAAAACATCTTCTCCCAAAATATCCTTGTCTTTTTTCTCTATTATGCTTAAAAAAGTGGCATTGACATAATTTATTTTATTATCGTTTAAAATACAGACCCCGATAGGGGTATCCCGGGAAAGTGTTTTATAAATCTTTTCAGATAAATGTAAGGTTCTCCCGCTAATCCTGAGAAGTTTCTCTATAGTAAATCTGATAAATTCCTTGCTGGAAGGCACCTCAATAACTTCATCAATAAGAGCGAGTACTTGTTCACCCAATTTTTTGATGGTCTTACTGGTTATCAATACACTCGGGAGGTCTATCTTTGGTATTTCCTCTTTTCTTGCCAGTTCTATAAACTTTTCCCTGTGTTTAATCAGAGCCTCTTCGTCCACAACTATAAGGTCAAAAAGCTCTTCTGGCAAGTTATTCTCCCTGTTTTTGAGGATTTTATAATCTTTCTCTAAAATTTTCTGAAGAATTTTTCTGTTCTCTTCATGCTCCATAAGCAGCAATATTTTTTCCATATCTGCTAAGTTTATTTTATTTCTTGGTTCTATATTTTTTAGCACAGCCATCACTCCATTTTGATCTGCAACATTTAATTCACCATTTCAGGGCTGCCGGAAAGTATACCTCGTAATCCCTTTAATGGTTCTCCTACTTTAATACCTGAGCCTGTGATTTCAAATTGTCTTAATGTATTTTCAAAATCGCTCATTCTCTTTTTTAGAATACCGATTGCTTTCTGCAGCTCCCCATCAAGTTCAAGATGCCTTAAAAAAATTATATTGTCACTTAAATAGCTTGACTTGTTATCAGTAACTCGAAAATCCCCGGTTATATCTTTTACTTCATTAATCAATATCACACTGACATTATAACTTTTCAAATATTGCAGTAATTTGTAAAGCTGCTTATTTCTATTGTGAAAATTCTCATTCTCCAGTAACATATAGAATCCAGCAATGCTGTCCAGCATTAATAGTGATATATCATATTCTTTGACATCTTTTCGAACTAACTGCAAAAACTCATTTAATGTATAGTTAATAGGATTAATTTCCTTAATAAATAATTTCTCTTTCCTAACCATATCTCTGACAGGAATATTTATCCTGCTCAGTCTCTCTTCTAAAACTTTTTCCCCTTCTTCAAAAGTATATAAAATTGATCGGCCTGATATATTATCATTGCTAATAAACTGAGCACCCAGGGTTGTCTTTCCTGCCCCGGTAGGACCTGTAATTATTGTTGATGTTCCTCTTTCCAGACCACCGAAAAGCATTTTATCTATTTCAGAAATTCCTGAAGAAAGTTGCTCCTGAGAAACTGACTTCTTAATATCTACCACTTCCAAATTGGTGAAAATTTCAATACCTTCCTCGCTGAATTTAAAGGAGTGCCTGCCCTTTTTAATAGAAGTACCCCGCATCTTGCTCACAAAAACCTTATGCAGCGATGATTCCTCCTCCAATTTTAAATTTATGACTCCATCTACTAAAAACTGCAGATCATCGTCAGGATTGCTGTCGCTGGCTTCCGAAGTCAAGACCACAGTGGAATTAAACTTCATGGCAAACTGCATCAGAGAAAGAAGTTGTTTGCGAAATTTAAATTTATCAGTAGCCAAATATTTAAGCTGAGTAATGCCATCAAAAAAAATCCGATCAGGTTTTATTTCTTCAATTGCTCTTTTTATTTTTTCTAAAAGTGGTTTTTGTTCTATTTGATCAGAAGATAAAATATCATAATCTTGATTTTTCTGGAAAAAATCTGCATCAGGATTCAAATCCAAAAACTTCACTTTACTTAAATCAAAACTAAAATTCTCCCCATTTTGCTTTATTTTCTCTGCCGGTTCAATGAAAGTTACAAATAAAACATCTTCCTCTTTTTTAATACCTTCCAGCAAAAAATGTAATCCCAATGTGGTTTTACCGGTACCCGGACCGCCTCTAATAAGATAAAAGCGATCCTGGATTAATCCCCCCTTGAGAATTTCATCCATCCCTACGATTCCCATGGATTTTCGGTCATTATTACTCATTATTTACTCCTCCTAATACTAATCATCCGTATTGTCAATAATATTAGCCTTACCCTGCGTCAAACCCTGATATTACAGGAATTTTAGTTTAAAAACTTGCCATTCCCCCAGTTCTCAAATATTAGGTTAACATCATACATATGGGTAATAATTACCCAATGTATGTTTTTTTAGGCTGGCCTTCAGAGCCTTTTATTTCCTTTGCTTTTTT
>SLJX01000205.1 GCA_007134885.1 Halanaerobiaceae bacterium | reverse complement strand
TATATAAAGTACTTTCAGAAGAAGAAGAGAAATTCAAGCCTCCTCAGCAGTTTCAAGAGCAGGCCAATGCTGACCAGAAACTTATGGATATTGAAGATTATCAGGAATACTGGGCAAAAGAGTCAGAAAAGCTGGACTGGTTTGAAAAATGGAGCCAAATCCTTGAATGGGATCCCCCCTATGCCAAGTGGTTTGTAGGCGGAAAGCTTAATGCATCATATAATTGCCTGGACCGCCATCTCAAAACTTATCGTAAAAACAAAGCTGCCCTGATCTGGGAAGGAGAACCTGGTGATAGAAAAACATATACTTATAATGATCTCCACCGAGAAGTTTCTAAATTTGCCAATGTTTTAAAAAACCTTGGAGTTCGCAAAGAGGATACTGTAACTATTTATCTGCCTATGATACCGGAAATTGCTATTGCTATGCTCGCCTGTGCCCGTATTGGAGCTCCTCACTCGGTAGTATTTGCCGGATTTGGCCCAGCTTCACTAGCTAAACGTGTTAAGGACGCCAATTCATCGGTTTTAATAACTGTGGATGGATATTATCGCAGAGGCAAACATCTTAATCATAAAAATAAAACCGATAAGGCCTTAGAACAAATCGATCATACCCAACACTGTATTGTTGTCGAACGCAGTGGTGAAAATGTAACGATGCAGAAAGGTCGGGATTATTGGTGGCAGGATTTAATGTCTGAGGTCAGCTCAGAAGCATCTCCGGAAAAAATGAATGCGGAAGATGTCTTGTTTCTAATGTACACTTCTGGCACTACCGGTAGTCCTAAAGGTATTGTTCATTCTGTCGGTGGTTATATGACACATGTAACCTCAACCAGTAAATATGTTTTTGATTTAAAAGAAGAAGATACTTACTGGTGCGCTGCCGATGTAGGCTGGATAACCGGACATTCCTATATAGTCTATGGGATTCTCTCTAACGGTGCAACTGCCGTCATGTATGAGGGAGCCCTGGATTATCCCTCCTGGGATAGGCCCTGGGAAATAATAGACAAGTATGGTGTAAATATATTTTACACTGCCCCAACCGCAATTAGAGCCTTTATGAAGTACGGCAAAGAATATCCCCAAGCCCATGATTTAAGCAGTTTAAGACTCCTGGGCAGTGTTGGAGAGCCAATAAATCCCCGGGTTTGGAAATGGTATCACAAACATATCGGCAACGAAAAATGTCCTATAGTTGACACCTGGTGGCAGACCGAGACTGGCGGAATTATGATCTCACCTCTCCCTGGAATCACTGAAACTAAGCCTGGCAGTGTTACTCAACCTTTACCAGGAATTTCAGCTGATATCCTCAATGATGAAGGCGAATCGGTTAATTCAGGTTATTTAGCAATAACTAAACCCTGGCCAGGGATGCTGCAAACAATATATAATGATGATGAAAGATATAAAAGAACTTACTGGTCCAAATGGAATAATGAAATCTACTATTCTGCTGATGGGGCCAAACAGGACCAGGACGGTTATTTCTGGATTTTGGGTCGTGTTGATGATGTAATTAACGTCAGCGGTCACAGATTGAGCACAATGGAAATTGAAAGCGCTCTAGTTGGCCATCCTAAAGTAAGTGAGGCTGCAGTAGTTGGCATTTCGGATAAAATTAAAGGACAGGTACCCTTTGCTTATGTCACTCTGCAAGAAGAATTCGAAGAAAATAATTTAAATAATGCAAATAATGATGAAGAAACAGATCTTTTTGAGGTAGATCTACAAAAAAATCTTAAAGACCACATAAAGGAAGATATTGGTGCTATTGCAAAGCCTAAAGAAATTATTTTTGTGCCTGATCTGCCCAAAACTAGAAGCGGTAAAATAATGCGTCGTTTGTTGCAAGATATTGCCGAAGGCAGAGAACTTGGAGATACTACTACCCTAAAAAATCCTGAGATAGCGGAAAAAATCCAGGAAATTTTATTTTCATAAGTTATCATTCTCACCTCAAATCTGAGCGGACACTATACCTTACCTCAATCCATGTAAGATTTTCACCTATTACGCAAACAGTTTGCAAAACACAGATTTAATCCCGGCTGCCCTAAGCTAACCCTTCAGCCGGGTTTCTATCATACACTTGTTTTTTAAAGTTCGATTTGCTCATTATTACTTGTCTATTCTCAAAATTATCTGGTTATATATCATGGGCAGATAGATAATATTTAGTTTAGATGGATTTATATGGAATGACAGGGGTATAGCCCGGTTAATAAGTTTTTGCTTTTTAAATCAGTATAGTTTGCCAACTTGGAGGCACCACTTAAAGCCATGGCAGGTAAGCCTCTTATTTCTTACCGGGTCTATACTCTAACATTCCTTTGGCCTGCCTTCCCATGGATGGAGGCCGGATGCATGCTCGATTACGGGGTCTAAGCCCTAAAGTTGAAATGGTACCGGCTTCTCCTGGTTTCAAATTATCAATGTACTTAATATTTGACGTGAAAGCAAGCTTGTAAATTCTTTATAAAAAAAAGTGTGGTAAATAACCTCAGTCGAAATTGTAGATATTCGGCAGAATGGATCATCAATGATAAAGTTGCTGGGCCTGGCATCAAGAGCATAGTTTCTCTCATCGTGCTTGATAACAAAACGAGCGTGAAAAACATCATCCTTCCGATCATAAAACCACTACTTTTTCAAGACTGGCATTTAAATTTTGCAGCACTTTACTTATAAAATCATAATTGAAGAGGCGGGGAAACTTAGGGTTGTTTTGCAAATGCAGCTGTGGAGCTAATTAAATATTGCAGGAATTTTTTTAATTTTAGTGAACATATTAACTTTACAACGCAATAAATTAAACTTGACAATCCCATATTTTAATGTTATTATTACTACAATGGGTTCGGAGTATCTACTCGGCTAACAATGAGGGTCATGGTTTTGTTATGGGTTATAAACTCCTACCCATTAAATCATAAACAAAAGGTTGAGGAAGATGTATATTGATATCTATGACACCTCCTTTATTGAAGGTAGTTTAAAAGATATAAAACCAATTGATATCTTCATGGTTTCTGGAACTGAAGATGAGATTATTTGGGACGAACTGGTTAGTGCTCATCATTACCTGGGTCACGAGAAGATTATTGGAAAAAGGATTAAATATCTAGTCCTTACTCAGGAGAGACCATTAGCTGCTTTAAGCTTTCACTCCGCTATTTTGAGGATTGAATGCCGTGATAAGTATATCGG
>SLJX01000192.1 GCA_007134885.1 Halanaerobiaceae bacterium | reverse complement strand
TTTTCCATCCCTGGAGATTTAATAACAGCATGCATGATAAAATTATGATAGTTGACAGGGAAAAGGCGATGCTGGGAGGCAGAAATATCGGGGACAGGTATTTTGATGAGGAGCATGGCATTTTTATGAGAACCAGGGACAGGGATGTGGTGGTAATCAATACTGACCTTTCCCGACCTGAGAGCAGTTTTTTAAGTGAGGTTCAGGACTATTTTGAGCTTGTCTGGGAGTATCGTTTTTCCAGACTGCCTGCTCTGCCTGCCAGTCTAGGAAAATTTTTCCCGCAGGATAGAGCTGACCTGCTGGAAAGGGAACTCCAGCAAAATTTAGAGTTAAACCGGGTTGATAGTCCCGGTCTTTTTCAGGCTGATATTGACTGGATCGGCCTGTCGTTTCCGACTAAAAAAGTGTCGCTGATTTACAATTCTCTGGAAAGAGCTGAGAGAGAGCCACGGGTCTGGCAGGAAATTACCGGTATGATAAACAGGGCAGAAGAATCGGTTCTGCTGCAGAGCCCTTACATTATTCTGACGGACCGAATGAAGGGTTATCTGGATACTGAGGCTCTGGATGAGAAGGATTTCCTGATAATAACCAATTCTCTGGAGGTCACACCCAATATCCCGGCTTTTTCCGGTTATCTGGTGCACCGCAGAAGAATCTGGGGGCTGGCTGATGAGCTTTATGAATTTCTGGGGGAGGGGTCGGTCCATGCTAAATCTTTCATCATTGACGGGCGGCTCAGTGCAGTTGGTTCTTTTAATATTAATCCCCGCAGCACCTATCTCAGTACTGAAACCATGGTTATCATAGACAGCGAGGAATTTGCTGCTGAACTGCAGAAGAAAATTGACAATCAGATCGCTGAAAGCAGGCTGGTGGATTATTATCACCCGGTTTATCTGCTGGAAAGAAGGCGCAGCGGGGAAGAAACCACACCTCTGAAGGTTTTGGTGCTGCGGAGTCTCAGCCTGTTAAGTTATGTTTTTGATTTTTTGCTGTAGGTTTGATTTTATGTCTTAGGTTTTTGAGGTTTTGGACAAGGGGGAACAAGAGATTTAACAAGAAGTTTCACTATTTGTTTTAAATAGGAGAAATACAGGAAAAAATGCAGAGAATAGCAGGAAAATTATAGTTGAAATTAGATGAAATTATTATCCGGATGTGATATTCTTAAAACACAAGAAATACAGAATAACACCTGGGTTTGTAAGTTGAACCCTGAGGGAATTTGAAGAAATAATTATCGGGACAGGTAAGTTACTGGAGAATGAGGTGATTTAAGTGCAGGATAATTTTAAGAAATTAAAATCTTATTTTGCCCGATTTCCTGAAATTAAGATAGCCTATTTGTTTGGCTCTTATGCTGCAGGTAAAAATAACAAAATGAGTGATTTAGATATTGCAGTTTTGCTGGAAGAAGAGAGCAGTCTGGCAGATTTAAAAATCAACATAATGGCGGGTCTGATTGAACTTGGATATGATAATGCTGATCTTTCAATTTTAAATAATATGTCCATTGTGGGCAAATATGAGGCTGTAAAGCATAATAAAATTTTGTATAAAGATAAAGAATTTGATTCTGGCAGTTATTTTTCTCTGGTTGTACGGAAATATCTTGATTTTAAACCTTACCTTGAAGTACAGCGGGAATATTTGAAGGAGAGGGTTCTTAATGGTTGAGAGGGAAGTGCTGCAAAAAAGAATAGAGAAAGCCAGAGAATATATTAATTTTCTGGATAAAATGAGTGGAAATTATAATTTTGAAGAGTTTAAGAATGATAAAATGATTTATGGAAGCGGGGAAAGGTTCCTTCATTTAACCATCGAAGCTTTAATAGATATTGGAAACCACATAATAAGCTCAGAAGATCTTGGAGTGGTTGATGTTTATAGAGATATTCCTGTTATTTTACATAACAATGAATACATTGATAAAAGGGATAAAGAGTTGTTTATTAAAATTATTGGCCTGAGGAATATTCTAGTTCATGATTATTTAGACATAGAGAAGGAGACAGTTTACAGAATTATAAATGAAAATCTTTCTGATCTGGAAGATATACTGAAAAAATATATAGAGTTACTATAATTAATCTATACTTAAACTATTTTAGAGTCTTACAATTGTTCATTGCAATAATTTGTTGCTTTGTGAATATTTTATGGTTTGAGATTATCCTGGTTTTTTGAGATGGATTTTAAGGATTAGGATTTTTATGGATTTTATCTGGTAAGGATTTTTCCTGGCAAGGATTTTTCAGGGTTTTAGGAAATTTCATATATTTTTCACCTGAAAATTATTGATTATTTACCGTCTGGTGTGATTTAATTATAGTAGATGGGGTATAATGTAGACTGATAACTATACTGATAACTATGAAGTTTGTTTTTGTTCAAAGCTTTTTTTGTTTCTTGATTTTTTCTTGTCTCTTGATTTTATTCCTGTTTCTTGCCTGTTTCTTGAGTTCATTAAAGCTTATTTTGGCTATTAAGTCAGCTCAGGAAGCAGATATTTTGCTTGTTCTGTCTGTAAAGTAAAGCAGTTTTAATTAAATTAAATCAGACAACTGATTTAGTCAAGAATCTGCGATTTGTAAGTAATAACAATAATTAAGGCAATCTATGCTTTTAAATTAGTAGAAAGTTGAAGAGGTTTTTAGGACATAAACTTATTTATGACATAAAACTTATTTATGATTCTTTTTATGAATACAAATTATGAACACAAATTATGAATACAAAATGGATGATTCAGACAAATGTGTGATTCAGACAATTAATCTTTTTTGGGGGTATTACAATGGAAAAAATTAGGGAAAAATTCCTGCAGACTGATATTTTTAATCCTGCTGTGAGCAGGAAGGTGCTGGCTGCCGGTATTGCTGGAGCAGTGCTGGTTTTGATGCTCTGGGCCGGGCCGGTTCTGGCTGAGGTTCAGATTAATGCTGGATATCTGGATTATGCCGAGGACTGGGTGGAACTGGAAGAGGGAGTGGAAATATTCTGGGAGGAATATGAAACTGTCTCCCTGCGGGGTGAAATTGACAGAGAAGCTTCAATTGTTTATCTCTATGAAGAGGTTGAGCTCTTCTTTGAAGGCGGTTTTATAAATTCAGAGGAAGCAGATTTGCTTCTGGATGATGATGAGTTTGTCTTCCGGGATAATGTTTATCTGAATTATGACCAGGGGGAAGAAGCCAGTCCGATAGAGATCACTACGGCTGTGATGGCCTATTATCCGGAAGAGGAGAACTT
>SLJX01000196.1 GCA_007134885.1 Halanaerobiaceae bacterium | reverse complement strand
GGCAGAGGTAAAACGGTAATTACTCAATATCTTAAGATTATCAAGCAGTATCATCCTGAATATTTCAAGGATGATGAGGGTGATTAAAAGATCTTAATTTTTTGGAAGGGGGTACCCCCTTCCAATCATTCAAAACCTGCAAAAAACGAAGAATGGGACCGGACATTTGTCCTAATTGTAATTTATAAAAATAATTTTATATACATCAATATCTATATACATTCTGCATATATCAATTGATTTTTTTCATTTTAATTACTTCGCCGGAATCAGCATCGACATAGAAAATCTTAAATATCCGGGGTATCTGCCCGGATAGATCTGTCAGCTGAGCACTGGGAGTCTTATTATCTAAAATCTTGGGGTCATTCCAGCCCAGCTTTACCAGCCAGAATTTGTCATCATCGGAAAGTTCCACTTCTTCTACCCGGAGGGCATTAAGCTCTTCTTCTTCATTAATATATTTAGCAAAGGAAGTGGCAGCCTCCACTGCTTTTTTTACGCTTATCACCGAAAAAACCCCTCTCAAAATGAGCAGTTAGCTCCTGTCTTGATAAATCCACTCAATTTACCCATACTAATTATATCAATTTATTAACAGAAAAACAAAATAATTAAACATCAGCAAAGGCAGAGAATCCTGTTATGCCGGCAGGGTGGCCAGGATTTCGGATTCTTCCGGTTCTGCAAAGTCAAGATTTGCCAGAAATAGCTCCAGGGCCTGCTCGGAGCTAGCACCCAGCCAGTAATCACCAATGAAATTTAATATCTGTCCGCCTCTGATGGTAGTTTGCTGGTAATGGTTGAGAAATCTTCTTTTTTCTTCAAACCACAGCATATTCCCGCCCTCACCATATATAAGGGTATCCAAATCATAAGGAATAATGAAGTTGGCCGCTTTTACTGCTGCTTTTCGGAAATTTCCGGGGCCGTTTAAGAGAGACTGGAGTAGTTTGAAGTAACTGTAGGAATGGGTCAAAGCTTTTTCTCCCCGGGGATTGTTATAAACCTGAGAAGAAAGGCATTGAAAGAAACCAGTAATTTCAACAGGTATCTCCTCAGCAAATTCGATCTGTTGAAAGGTATTAATTTCCTGAAGATCAAGCCCTAGAAAATGTTGAACCAGAAAGACATCCAGTTCATTTTCCAGCCTCTTATGGGTGGTATAATCTGGAGAACGGGCTAAGATGAAGGGGTGGAGATCTATATCGACCAGGATATGAGTGATAAATCCTGATAAATAGGCCAGCAGCTGAGGAGAAGAGCTATTCTTTCCGAAGCTGACAGCCTGAAAGATAGATTCCTCCAGTTTCTTTTTGTGCATTTTTTTAGCAAGCATAGGCCCATCCAGGGGGTTTAGCAGGTTATAAAACAAAAAGTCTGCTCCCTGACAGCCCAGGTTAAATGAAGTTTTTGCCTGCTCCATGCTTTTTTGCATAATGTCCTGGCGGGAAGAAGCAACCATTTCTTCTCCAGCAATTATATGAGTCCAAAAATCTGGCAATTTTCTTTTCACCACTTTCTTTAATAATTCGGCTGGCAATCAATAAACTTTCTATTAACTGCAAAACTGATCTACCTTACAAAATTATCCGATAAAAATCACATAAATTAATAATACAGCAAAAACAGGATTTTGGCAAATAAAAATTTCTGATAAAACCATAACTGCAATAATTTCGCAGGCTTCTGCCAGCATATTTTTTCTGCTGAATTGCTAAAACTAAAATCTGCTGCTTAAATTTGCAAAAATTATTATAAAAACAAAAATTAAAAAAACTTGCAAAAAAATTTAAATTCTGCTAAAATAATACTACAGATAGGATAATAGCAAAACTTATTGTTTTGCTTAAACTATATTATTTATCCAGCACTTATCCTTTCTGTCTGTCGGGAAAAGAAAGGAGGAGAGGGGAATGAAATACCGGTGTCCTGCCTGTAAAGCTGAAGTGGAGCTTTTTATCTCGCACTGCCCTGCCTGTCGGATTCCTTTCAGCTGGCTTCCCTTTAAGGGTAGCACTCTTCCAGGAATTGATTCTTACAGATATGAAAGAGAGAGGGGGCTGCTGGAAAGCGAGTAGACAGCCTTACTAGAAAAAATTTATATATTTTTGCTGATATCGAGCAAGGACTCAGTACTCTTTGCTCGATTTTTTGATTTTTTAGTGTGGCTGAGATTTAAGTGATATCTATCGAGAAAATGACTGTTATTTACTTTGCCTGTGGTATAATTAAAGTAATTTAGAGAATATAAGCATTTTAAAGAAAAAGAAATTGGAATTTTAAATAAATTATTGCATCTTGCGGTATAGATGAAAATTTAGAGAATGTGATGTCGGAAGTTCTCTGAAAATCTGGGTGAAGGGAGGTAAATTAAATGGAAATAATTAAGACCCTGGCAGATAAAAAACTTTTTAAGAGCTTTGATAATAACCAGGCATTATTCTGGACCACCTTCGCCAATCATCCTGCTGGTAGGGTTAATATTTCTCAAAATTGTGTCTGGAGCATAGCCGGCATTCCCTTTTTTGTTTACAACAATGTATCCCGCTGCTGTTTGACAGAAAAAGAATTTGGGACAATGCTGGATGATTTTATGGTTCAAATATCTGAGCAGAGTCTGCCTGCTATGTGGCTGATTGGCCATGAAAGCAAGCCAGATAATATTAAAGAAATTCTAATTGACCGGGGATGGAGCTCCCCAACTTCTTCCCCTGGTATGGCGGTAGAGATATCAGAAGTCAAATATGAAAGCAAAATTCCTGAGCTGGATATTCAAAAGATCAAAATGCCCGAGCAGCAAAAGCTTTGGTCAAAAGTAATGAATCTTGGGTTTGAAGTTGATCCAGAAGCAATAGAATTTGCAGTGAAAATTGAATCGAAACTTTCCTGTCAGCATTACGAAGTTCAAGAGCGATTTCTTGGTTATCTTAATGGTAAGCCGGTAGCCACCGGTTTGCTGCAGCCAGAATCAGGAGTGGCCGGGATTTATTGCATAGCTACTTTGCCTGAATTTCGCAGACAGGGTATCGGCAGAGCAATGACTTTACAGGCTATGGTGGAGGGGAAGAAATTGGGCTATAAAATTGCTGTTTTATCAGCTTCTGAAATGGGGCGCTCGGTTTATGAAAAACTTGGATTTCGGGAGTTTGTTTCCTATGAGCAGTTAGTTTGGAAACCATGACAAGCTGTGGTTGCCAGGAAAAACATTATCGCCGAATTTTGCAGGTTTTTTCCGGGATTTAGGGAAATTATAATATAGGCCTTT
>SLJX01000136.1 GCA_007134885.1 Halanaerobiaceae bacterium | reverse complement strand
CCTGAGCCAGGATCAAACTCTCCTTCAAATCTTTAAATCTTAAACGCTAACGCTTTGTTTCTCCGCCTGCTTTCCTAAAACTTCTAACTATCCACTTTTCAAGGTTCTTTTAGGGCTTGAATTTCGATTTAGATTGGCTGTGAAAAAAGCTTTTCAGCCTGTTGTTTACTGTACTTCGGAAGTTAATTTTATCATTAAAAGGTGCTGCAGTCAAGGAGTAATTAAGCTCATCTGGGCCGGATTCAAGCTGAAATAGGATAAAATGTTAAGCTTAACTTGAATTATATCTGCTAATTATATTAAGTTTATTTCCCGCCAAAAATTCCAGATTTAGTTAATGTTTTTTTGACTGCGACATTTTACATGGTAACATCAAAAACATGGTCTGTCAAGGTTTTTTCTGGATTAATCGAAAATTTTTTCGGCATAATTTTTCTGTTTGAGCCCTTCGGAAATTATTCCCCCTCCTAGGACTAATTTGTCCTGATAGAAAACAACTGACTGCCCCGGAGTTACAGCTGTACAGCTGTCTTTGAATTCTACTGTAACTCTGCTGGAGATCATATCTGAAGCTGGCTTATTTTTTGATTGAGTGACAGCTTGTTTTAACTGTCTGGTCACTGAACTTTCATCAGAACAGTGAGCATTTGATTGGTTTTCATTAAGATGAGCTGCTGGATCAGTATTAATTGAGCTATTGTTTGAACTGTTTGAGCTGTTGGTAGAATCTGCCGACCGCCGGACTAAGATTTTGGCCGGTACGGGTTGGGAGTTGTAACGGATTTGAACGCTGGCTTCTATTTCTTCCGGGGGGCTGGAGTAGGCGATCCAGTTAACCTGTTCGGCTGTGAGGCCGTTGAACTTGAGCTTTTCCCGGGGGGCTACGATCAGGGCGTTATGGGTGCTGTCGATTTCGACAACATAAACCGGGTGATCCAGAGAAATGCCCAAACCGCGGCGCTGACCGATGGTGTAGTGGTGCAGGCCTTGGTGGCGGCCGATTTTTTCGCCATTATAATAGTAGATGTCGCCCGGTTCGCCGATTTCGGGATAGTTGCGTTCGATAAAAGCCTGGTAATCGTTGCCTGGAACGAAACAAATCTCCTGACTGTCGGGTTTGTTGTGAACGCGGAAGCCCAGCTGGCGGGCTTTTTCCCGAACTGCTATTTTTTCGTGCTCACCCAGGGGCAGCAGGGTGTGCTGAAGTTGATTCTGGATAAAGCCGTAAAGCATATAGCTCTGGTCCTTATCGCGGTCAATAGCCCGGTAGAGAAGGTAGCGACCGGTCTCTGGGTCGGTCTTTATGCGGGAATAGTGGCCGGTTGCCACGTACTGGCAATCTAGTTCCCGGGCCCGCTGGAGCAGAGCGGCAAACTTTATTTTTTTGTTGCACACCACACAGGGGTTGGGGGTTCGGCCCCGGCTGTATTCGGCCACAAAATTATCGATGACTTCCCGCTGAAAAATATCCTTAAAGTTGAGGGTGTAATGGGGGATGTCAAGCCGGAAAGCCACCCTTTTGGCATCTTCGATGGCGGCCAGCGAGCAGCAGCCACCCTCTTCTTCACTGCGCTGCTCGTAATCTGGGAAAACTTCCATAGTGGCTCCGATAACTTCGTGCCCTTGAGAAACTAAAAGAGCGGCGGCGACAGAACTGTCGACACCACCACTCATGGCGACCATTACTTTTGCCACAGAAAATCACCTTCTTGTTCCTTTGAGATGTTGATAATGTTTTTGTTAATTAACTGCTGAAAGTGATTGATTTGTTGGATTATTTAATTCTTTGAATAGAATATATCGATTCTCTTTTAAAAAATCCAATAAGAAACTATCAGCAATTGAGAAATCTTTAATTTTCATAGGAATAATTGTAACAATTTAATCATGTGTTTTTAAAGATTAATTAAATAACTATCACTATTTAAATTGATTTTTGGGCAACAGACTTATGAACCATTAATTTGCTCATAAGGCTTAATAATAAGTTTACATGGCTATTAAGTCTAATCAATATTCTGATTGCACTGCATAAAGGCGATATTATCAAAATTTCGAAATTATAATCGCCGTCATATCAGTCATTCTGTCAATCAAATTACCAGTAAAATGACTTTTCGCAGGGAAACCATATTCTATTAAATTTAACAAAATAGAGTATTTGATTCTATTAAATTTAAGATAGACTACCTGAGTTATAAAATAACTGAATTATAGAGAACCTGAATTAATACTATAACCCAGTCCCAGATTCTTGACTTAATAAATTATCCGATTTGATCTTAAAAATTCTACTATTTTTAAAAACTACTTTACAGGTTAAACAAGCAAAATATCTTTTCCTGAACTGATTTAGCAGTCATGTTAGTTTATAATAATTAATTAATTATAGTAATTAATTAAGGTTAATGGTGCTCATGAGGTACTTTTTTTTCCTGGTCGTCCTCTTCCAGACCGGTTTTGCCCTGACGATAGTTGGAGATGGCGTTTTTAATGGCGTCGGCAGCCAGGTTAGAGCAGTGCATCTTGGCCGGAGGCAGTCCATCCAGAGCTTCGGCGACCTGGTCCTTGCTGACCTGAAGGGCTTCATCCAGGGGTTTGCCTTTGACCAATTCAGTGACCATGCTGCTGGTAGCTACTGCAGCGCCGCAGCCAAAGGTGCTGAATTTGATATCATCAATGATCTCGTCGTCGCTGATTTTTAAATAAACCCTGATAATATCACCGCAGGTGGGATTACCAACCTCGCCGACAACATCGGGATCCTTCATTTTGCCTACATTTCTGGGGTTTTGAAAGTGGTCCATTACTTTATCTGAATACATTTGAGTCAACTCCTTAAACTGTTCTTTGAAAAACCTTAAATAATTCTATAAATAAATCTTGGGATTGTTCTTTGTTTGAAAATCTGAATCAAAACTAAACAAGCTTTAAAAATGGTTTTAAATATGCTTTGCAGTTATTTGCTGCTTTATTTCTATTTGCTATTGAAATATAGTTATTTGCTTTTTTAATTGTTATTTTCTTTTTGGAGCAATTGTTTATTCTCTCAATAAAATTAAACTGGATTAAAAACTGTTTCTGCTAATTTAGCTTAATAACTTTAAAGTTCTTGGCTCTCTGTTTAATCATATGATATCAAAAATAGACGATAATACAATAAACTATTCCTCAAATTGATTAATTATATATGATTGCACTGCATAAAGTCGATATTGTCAAATTTCGAAACTGTAATACTTAACATGCAAAGGATCCAGTCAAACAAATTCCAGGAAAATGACTTTTCACAGTGAAACCATATATTAGAAAAATAAAATAATACTTTAGCATTGTAGCATATAGTTTTCTCTCTTAGTAAAAAGCCTGGTAAAGATTAGCCTTCATAAAGGGGCGACATATCTCTCAGTTTCTGGATCACCGAAGGGAGATGTTCCAGGAGGTAGTCGACCTCTTCCTCGGTAGTGCTGTAGCCCATGGAGATGCGGAGTGAGCCGTGGGCTACTTCGTGGCTTAAGCCCAGGGAAAGCATCACATGGGAGGGATCCAGGGAACCGGAGGTACAGGCCGAGCCGCTGGAGGCTGCTATACCCAGCATGTCGAGATTGAGCAAAATTGATTCGCCTTCGATGTAGCGGAAACAGAAGCTAACATTGTTGGGAAGGCGCTGATCACCCCGAGGACCGTTAAGCCTTACTTCGCTGATCTCATCCAGGACTGTGTCAATGATTTTATCTCTGAATTTTATTAGTTTCTGGCGTTTTTCTGGAAGTCGCTTAACTGCCAGTTCGGCGGCCTCGCCGAATCCTACAATGCCGGGGACATTCTCGGTGCTTGCCCGGCGTTTGCGTTCCTGGGCGCCGCCCTGCATCTGGGGCAGCAGTCTGGTTCCTTTTTTGACGTACAGAGCTCCTACACCCTTGGGGCCGTTAATTTTGTGGGCCGAAATCGAAAGGAGATCGACGCCGCTCTGCTGGACATCTATTTCCAGCTGGCCGGCTGCCTGGACGGCATCGGTGTGGAAGTAAATATCGTGTTCTTCTGCAATTTCTGCGATTCTGGAAATGGGCTGAATGGTGCCAATTTCGTTGTTAGCGGTCATGATGGTAATCAATATAGTGTCGGAACGTATGGCTTCCTCAAGTTCCTGAAGATCAATGAAGCCCTTCTCATCGACCGGTAGATAGGTCACCTCGAAGTCCAGGTGTTTTTCCAAAAATTCACAGGTATGGAGAACTGCGTGATGCTCTGTTTTGCTGGTGATAATATGGTTCCCCCTGTCCTTTCTTGCCATGGCTGCTCCTTTGATGGCGAGGTTGTCGGCTTCGGTGCCGCTGCCGGTGAAGATTATTTCCCGGCTGTCGGCGGCATTAATCATATGCTGCACCTTTTCCCGGGCTTCGGTCAGGGCTCGTTCGGCCTGCTGGCCCTCCTGATATATACTGGAAGGGTTGCCAAATTTATCCCGAAAGAAGGGCTTCATGGTCTGAAGAACCTCAGGATCAAGAGGGGTTGTAGCGGCATGATCGAAATAATAACGTTTGCTCATACTGGATTCACCTCATTCCAGGTCGATTATTATAAGTTTTCAAAGTAAATTATGACAAAAAAATATTTTTAGCCTTTAAATAACATGGGTCGCAGCAGTTAAGCGTTCCAAGCACCTAAACTTTTTGGAAACCTGGTTAACTGCTGCAATTCTTTTGACTGTCCTTATTTAGTCTTTTGACTCTCTTCATTGCTGAAACGTAAGTCTTCCTTTATTGCTAAAACAACAGGACTGAACTTTTTAATATATTTTTTATTGATCGGGCTCTTTATATTATAATTAATTAATTTTAAGCAACAGGCTTTATTAGACTTTATTCCTCATTAAGGCAATTGTGGAAGGCGCTGCGGAAAGTGTATTTTGGTAATTTTTCTTGCAAAATCGTCCCCCTGCAAGTGGTTATAGCTTCATAATTTTGTTAAATTCGACTTCATACAGTGTAATCATTAATCAAAAAGTCAATATAAAAAGGCGGTTAATTTAATCGAAAAATTTCTTTTTAATTAAAACCTGACCGTTAACTTTTCTCGAGAGCTTCGGCTTTTTTCATTAAATCGGCAATGGTGTAAGAGTCAAGCAGTTCGCCTATCTGCTCACTTAAAATATTCCAGAGATCGTGGGTTACACAGCTGTTGACCTGCTCACATTTATAACTATCCATAACACAGTCGACCGGACTGATAGGTCCTTCCAGAATTCTGATGACGTCACCGGCGGTTATTTCTTCCGGCTCTTTGTTCAGCAGATATCCTCCGTGAGCTCCGCGGACGCTGCTTACCACGCCTGCTTTTCTCAGGCTGGCAAAAAGCTGTTCCAGATACTGTTCAGAAATTTTTTCCCGTTCGGCGATTTTCCGAAGTGGAATTGCCTTATCATCCTGATACATAGCCAGACCTACCAGTGCCCGCAGTCCATATCTACCCCTGGTTGAAATTTTCATTTTTTTCCACCCCATAATCTTGAGTATTAACATCGAGTTTATTGTAACATAGCTGAATCACTCTGTCAATCAGGTAAAAATTTACTTTCTTTTTTAGTCAATTTCACTCTGTCTCCGGTTATTCTAGTGATTTCCCGGGAGAGGCTGGTAAAACTTGAGGCCCTGACAACTGCCTCTACGGAAAATCCTTTATCAACATGTCTGGTTCCTTTAATCTCTGCCCCGACCTTTTCCAGCTGGCCGAGGGTTGGGCCGAGATACTGGTAATCACCCCGACATATCAGAAGATAAAATAAGCTAAGTTTGATTTTGTCTGCTTTCAGTAAAACCCGCTCACAGGAGTTGCCATAGGCTTTGATTAACCCCCCAATTCCTAATTTTGTTCCCCCAAAATAGCGGGTCACGACCACACAGGTGTTGACCAGATTGTGGCCGTCTATTTTAGCCAGCACCGGTGGGCCGGAGGATCCGGCCGGTTCGCCATCGTCATCACTGTATTCCAAAATCTCCCGGGATTCATAGATGCGGTAGGCCGAGACATTGTGAGTTGCGTCATCATGTTTTTCCCTGATTTCGGTGATAAAAGCTTCGGCTGCTTCCCTATCCCGGCAGGGACTGGCGCTAGCTATAAAGCGGCTATCCTTAATCTTATTAATAATCTTAAGCGATGCTGAAATAGTCTGATAACTCTGGTTCGCTTTCACGGTATCACCACTATTCTGACACTGGTCCTGATTTTTTTGAGAATTAATTATTAATGTTTGGGTAGATATTTATAGTACTGTTATAGAATATACTATTTAGTTATTCTTTGAGATATTTAAGAAATTTTTTTATCTTCTCTTCTTGGCCCTGATCTCCCGGCTGATAAAAACTAGCCTCCCGGTGGTTTTCGGGCAGGTAATCCTGCTCGACATAGTTTTTCTCATAGCTATGGGGATACTTATAATCCAGGCCGCTGCCCAGATCCTGAGCTCCCTGGTAATGGGTGTCGCGCAGGTGAGGGGGGACCGAACCGGGGTCGTTGTTTTCCAGGTAATCCTGGGCCCGGTCGATGCCGGTAATGACAGAATTACTCTTTGGGGCGGCAGCCAGATAGATCACGGCCTGGGCCAACGGGATGCGGGCCTCGGGCAGGCCGACATACTCCAGGGCCCGGGCTGCATCGACGGCAATTCCCAGGGCGGCGGGATCGGCCAGACCGATGTCTTCAGCGGAATGAACTATGATACGGCGGGCGATAAACATGGGGTCCTCGCCAGCTTTGATCATCCGGGCCAGCCAGAAGAGGGCGGCATCAGGGTCGGAACCCCGGATGCTCTTAATGAAGGCCGAGATGACATCATAGTGATTATCTCCGCTCTTATCGTATTTAAAAATTTTCTCCTGCATGGAATCGGCGATTACATCCCTGGTCAGTGCTATCCTACCTTTCCGGTCAGAGGGAGTGGACAGGGCGGCAATTTCCAGGGCGTTCAAGGCTACCCTGGCATCGCCTCCCGATCTGTCGGCCAGAAAATCTATTGTTTCCTGAGAAATTTCAATATCAAGATAGCCCAGACCGCGTTCTTCGTCCTCAAGGGTCTGGTGAATTATTTTTATGATATCCTGCTTTTCCAGGGGTTTAAGCCGAAAAATTCGGGAGCGGGAAAGCAGCGGAGCGTTGACCTCAAAATAGGGATTTTCGGTAGTGGCCCCGATCATGATAATGATTCCCTTTTCCACCGAAGGCAGCAGGGCGTCCTGCTGGGCTTTGTTGAAGCGGTGAATCTCATCGATAAAGAGTATGGTGCTCCTGTTATAGAGCTCAAGATTATCCTGGCCTTGAGAAATTACCTCCCGGAGGTCCTTAACTCCCGAAGTTACGGCATTTAGTTTGATAAATTCGGATTCGGTCTGGCAGGAGATGATCCGGGCCAGACTGGTTTTACCGGTTCCGGGGGGCCCATAGAGAATCAGGGACTGAAGTTTGTCAGACTCAATCATTCGGCGCAGCAGTTTACCGGGGGCTGTAATGTGCTCCTGGCCGTGGAGTTCGGAAAAGCTCTCCGGACGCATCCGGAAGGCCAGGGGTTCTTTGTCCTTATTTTTATTTTGGGAAAAGAGGTTCATGGCTAACTCTCCAGTATTTACAGGGTTAAAAAAATGATTCATGTTTAACTTTTAAGTATACGAAGGCTTGAAAAAATATTAGTAACAAACTCTCCAGTATTTATTGGAATGAGAGACAATATTTATGACTAAATCACCAGCATTTAGCGGAATGTGAGAATCATTGAGATAAATATCTGATGGTTTTGCCAGGTTAAGCTGGTTGTTCTGTATAACCCGGGGCACTGGTTAACCTCAGACATTAATTACCTTAAAGTGTGTTTTAGTTTGATACTGCAGCAAGTACAAAATTTAACAAAAGCGGCCAAAAAAACCTGCCAAACTAATTTTATAGAGACAGTCAGATCCTAGCGAAAAAGGCAATTAGATCCTGCCAGAAACTTATACCGAAAACTTATACCCATAAATTGCTATTGAAATTGTCTAGATTAATTTACTTACATCATATAATATCAAAAAGACAATAAGATTGCAAAGGATTCGGGAGAAAATTACAATTAAAATTAAAAGTTTGCTAAATTTGACAGAAACAGCAATAATAATTATCAAATAAGTAATGGTTAAAAAAATTTAAGGATCTAGAGAAAATTAACAGGAGTGGATTTAACAGGAAGAAGATACGTAAGAACTTGTAATCGGCCAGGAAATGATAAACAGAAGAAGAATATAGCTGGAGATTTATTCGTGAGGAATTTGCAGGAAATATATTGACAGAGAAAAGCTCCACCGTGCCGTGTGGTTTGAGAATTTTGATCCCTGTCTGCAAAGTGGGTGCCCTCCTACCTGGTTTGCAGGTCCCCCAGGGGGCTTCTGCGCCGCAGATAGAGACCAGGCTCCCAATGTATTGGTGTTGGTCAAAATTTTTTTACCATTCACGTACACGGCAGAACTTTTCTATTAATAAAATAATATCACAGATGCATGAAATAATCAAGATGATAGAGTATTAATATTTAGTTAAACAGGGACTCAAAAGAAATCAGGATTATCTTGGGAAAAGATATATTTAAGTTCAAGAGCATATTGTTAAACTCCTTTTTTTGATAATTTCAACCTTCGCCTGCTTACCTTTTATGACTGTTTCAGCCTTAACCTACATAGGTTTCAAACTTAACCTACAACTGTTAACAAAAGTAGCAGTTGTTAGCAAAAGTGATAGTTAATAAAAGAAAAAAAGCTTCGCAAATATTTTATGGTATTAATTAGCTATTCTTGTTCTGGCTCTATGCCTTTATATAATACATTTATCTGTTGACAGTTCATTAACTTAAATGCCATACATTTAATTATTAACATCTATTTTGACTAAAATTTTTTATAATTAAAACCAGCGAAATAGTCGCTTTATAATCTTTAATTTACCCTGATAGGGGGGATAACGGAGTTTAATATCAAAGAGATCGGTTTTTTCAATTACAGTCTTTTGATGGCTGAAAAGGTTAAATCCGGCCCTGCCATGATAGGTACCCATTCCGCTCTCTGCCTTGCCACCAAATGGAAAGCGGGGAGTTGAGGCCTGAATCAGGGTATCATTTATACAGCCGCTCCCGAAGGGGATCTCCTGAATCAGCTGCTTTTTAAGCGGGCTGTCGCGGGTGAAAAGATAGAAGGACAAAGGTGTGGTGAAGCTGTCAATTATTTCCTTGGCCCGGGAAATATCCTCATATTCCAGAACAGGCAGCAGGGGGCCGAAAATTTCCTCCTGCATGAGGGCATCGGAAGGGGTTACCTCATCGATGATGGTTGGGGCTATGTAAAGGTTTTCCAGGTCAGTCTCGCCGCCCAGGACTATCCGGCCCTCGGTGTTTTCCAGATAATTTTTAATCCGCTGGAAATGTTTTTCATTAACCATCCGGCCATAATCCGGGCTCTCTGCTGGATTGCTGCCATAAAAGTTCCTGGCTGCCTGCCGGGCCTTTTCCAGGAAGGCTTCTTTCTGCTGGCGGTGAATCAGGACATAATCCGGCGCTAGGCAGGTCTGGCCGGCATTTATAAGTTTTCCCCAGATTATCCGCCGGGCAGCCAGCTCCAGGTTGGCTGTTTCATCTACCAGACAGGGGCATTTGCCACCCAGCTCGAGACTTACCGGGGTCAGATTTTCGGCAGCCTGCTTCATTACAATCTTACCTACCTGGAGGCTGCCGGTGAAGAAAATAAAGTCATACTGCTGCTCCAGGAGAAACTGTCCGGTTTCTTTTGCCCCCTGGACAGTCGCTACAAGTTCAGGGGGAAGATGATCGGAAAAAATTTCTGCAATCACCCGGGAGGCCGCAGGAGAATGCTCGGAGGGCTTTAGAAGAGCACAGTTCCCTGCTGCCAGAGCATCGACCAAGGGCAGGAGAGCCAGCTGCAGGGGGTAATTCCAGGGGGAAATAATGAGTACATTGCCATAGGGCTCAGGGTGAACCGCTCCCCGGGACCAGAAGTGTAATAGGGACAATCTCCTCTTCCTGGGCTTCATCCATTTCTTGAGGTGTTTTAAAACATAATCAATTTCATGTTTGATTATTCCCAGTTCAGCGGCATAGCTTTCCACAGGGTGCTTGCCGAGATCTTGATTGAGGGCTGAAATTATATTTTCTTCCTTCTCCTCAAGCCCCTTCTTTAAGCGAAGGAGAAAATCCTTTCTCCGGGAAAATTCTCTGGTCCCACCCTGCTGAAAGAAATCCCGCTGCTGCTCAAGTAGGTTTTTGATTTTCTTCTCTTTTTCTTGATCTAGCATTATTTGATAACCCTCCTGGGCTTTCACTGGTGGCAGGTAACTGGCTGGCGTTTGTAAAGTGGTAAACTGTTGCCGAATGCCTGGATGAAGTCTGTCAGTATTTCGGAATTTGCAGGGAGCCCTGGAGCACCTTTGGTAGAATTGGTAGAATAAGATAAGCTCTTTGCCAGACATCCGGCAGTTCTGATTCGCTAAATTCAGAACTGGGTCTGCTGGCTATTCTTCTTCCGGAGAAATTGTTTTCAGGTTTAATTCCTTAAGCTGCTCCGGGCTTACTGTTCCGGGAGCTTTTGTCATTGGCGAGGTGGCCCGCTGAGTTTTGGGAAAGGCGATGACATCCCGGACGGACTTTCTTCCGGTCAGAAGCATGATAATTCGATCCAGGCCGAAGGCTATTCCGCCATGAGGTGGAGTCCCGTAGCTGAAGGATTTGAGCAAAAAACCGAACTTCTCCTCGGCCTCCTCCTCTGACATGTTCAGCAGGGAAAATATTTTGCTCTGCAGCTCTCTGTTGTTGATTCTGATACTTCCACCACCAATTTCTTCACCGTTTAAAACCAGATCATAGGCGGCTGCCCTGGCCTCTGCCGGGTTTTCCTCCAGCAGTTCAATATCTTCGGGCAGTGGAGCGGTGAAGGGATGGTGCTCAGCTTCAAAGCGTTCCTCTTCCTCGTTGTAGGTAAAGAGGGGGAAGTCTTCGACCCAGAGGAGGTCGTAGCTATCCTCGGGAATTAAATCCAGTTTGCAGCCCAGGTCCAGGCGCAGCTGACCCAGGGAGGCTACCGCAGTTTTATAATCGGCTGCCACTATCAAAAGTAGATCTCCTGCTGTTATTTCCAGTTTTTCTCTGAGCTGCTGAAATTCCTTTTCGCTAAGAAACTTAGCAATTGGAGAGCTGACTTCCTCGCTGCTAAAAACCAGCCAGGCCAGGCCTTTGGCACCAAACTCTTTGACCCTCTCTTCCAGCCTATCTAGCTGACTCCTGCTGAATTCTGCTCCTCCCGGAACTCTAATTCCTCTAACAGTACCACCATCAGCAATGGTACCGCTGAAGACGCGGAATTCACTATCAGCGAAAATCCCGGAAAGGTCATTAATTTCCAGACCGAATCTGGTGTCGGGGCTGTCGGAACCAAAGCGATCCATGACTTCCCGATAGCTCAGGCGGGGGACTTCCCGGGGCAAGGAAATGCCCTTCAGGCTAAAGATCTCTCTCATCAGCTCTTCCATTTCTCTTTGAAAGTTTTCCAGATCAATGAAAGAAACCTCGATGTCTATCTGGGTGAATTCCGGCTGACGGTTAGCCCGGAGATCCTCATCCCTAAAACAGCGGGCAATCTGGAAATATCTTTCGACTCCCGATGCCATCAGGACCTGCTTGAAGAGCTGAGGGGACTGAGGCAGGGCATAGAATTTTCCCCGATGGAGACGGCTGGGAACCAGGTAATCCCGGGCACCCTCTGGAGTGCTGCGGGTCAAGATTGGGGTTTCTACCTCCCAGTAATCCCGCTGGCTGAGAAACCCCCGAATGGCCTGCATTGTCTGATGCTTGGTTTTAACGATTTCCAGCATCTCGGGACGGCGGAGATCGAGATAGCGGTACTCCAGCCGCAGATCCTCCCCGGCATTTACCTTATCCTCTATTAAAAAAGGCGGAGTTTCAGAAGGGGAAATGAGCTCTATTTCCTCTCCCATTATTTCAATCTCTCCGGTGGCAATCTCCCGGTTAATATTTTCCTCAGGCCTCTTCCGGATTAATCCTTTGACGGCTATGACATCTTCCTGGCCCAGTCGTTCGGCCATTTTCAGGGCCTCGGCAGAAATTTTCTTAGAGAAGACAAGCTGTACCAGGCCGGATCTGTCCCGAAGATCGACAAAAAGAAGTCCGCCATGATCCCGGGTGCGCTGTACCCAGCCTGCTACTGTTGCCTCTTCACCTATCATTTCCCTGTCAAGTTGACTGCAGATGTTGGTTCTATTTAACTTTCTCTGATTTGACAAATACATTAATGCACTCTCCTTATCATGCTCTTCAGGTTCAATAATTTAGTTCTCAAGCACTGCTTCTTTTCTTTCCCCGTTTTTGTGATTATTGATCAGCTGCTGCTAAATTTTGCGAAACACTATGCGGTTTACCGGTAATTTAATTTTGATAAAATTTAATATGTAAATGGTAAATATCAGCGCCTTATTCAAACTTTTAAAGAAGTATTTTTAAAAGAAGGATAACTTTTTAACATAGGCAACTATTTTCTCCAGAGAAGCTTTAAAAAACTGCTTTGAAGTTTTTAACTACCACATCATTGTCCTCCCAATTTTAGTTAATCCTGAAGATTTGATTTTGATAAAAAAACCTAAAATAATAACTGTACCGGGATGGTATAACTTTTAAAATAAACAATTCCCCGGTACAGAATGATGCTTTCACTATTACTGGCGGTACAGAATAAGAGAATAATACTTTCACTATGTAATAGGATAATACTTTCACTATTACTGGCTTGATATCTTGATATCTGCTTCATGCTTTGTCTGAAGCAAATGATCCGGATACAAAAGAGAGATCCTGAAAGAAATGGCATAAAAAAAGTAAAAAAATAAAAGTAAAATAGTTTCTTATAGTTTTGAATAGCTTATAAAGATAGCCGGTTTTTGCACCCCGGCTTTGTGTGAAAACACCCCAATAAACCAAATATGAAAGGACTGAATTTAAAGATAAAAGCAATTTTGTAAATGTAAGTAGATGAAAATATTATAGTTATTAGGATAAAGAGATAAAATAAAAAGAAAGAAAAATCATCAGATCCAGCAAGGTGAACTGTGTTAAAATTTGACAGGACATCTGTCGAAAATTGTCAAGGAACCCGGTACCGACCATTAAGGCTCAGGCTCAAACACTTTACTCATTTGCTCCAGGATCCCATCCAGGGGAACGGACTCTTCCTCACCGCTTTTCATGTCGCGGAGGTTAACCTCGCCGGCTTTAAGCTCTTCGCTGCCGATGATCAGGCAGTAACGGCTGTTTTTGCGGTCGGCATCCTTCATCTGGCTGCCGACACTGCGGCCGCCGTAGTCCCGATCGGCCGAGTAACCAGCTTGCCTCAACCGGTGGAGGATATCCAGAGATTCTGCTTCGGCTTCCTCGCCGATGGTGGTGATGTAGACCTGGAGATCATCGCCAAATTCCCGGGCGGCCTCTTCCAGCAGAATCTCCAACCTTTCCAGTCCCAGAGCAAAGCCGGTGGCAGGGATGTCGCGGTCCCCGATCTCTTCCAGGAGGCCGTTGTATCTGCCTCCAGAAAAGATGGCATCCTGGGCCCCCAGTTCATCGGACTTGACTTCGAACACGGTGTTGGTGTAATAATCCAGTCCCCGAACCAGGGTAGGCACCTCTTTGAAGTCCAGCTTGAGTTTTTCCAGACCCTGTTTGACCTGACTGAAGTTTTCCTGGCAGTCGGGACAGAGATAATCGGTTATCACCGGGGCCTCGCTAACGATCTCCTGACAGACCGGACTCTTGCAGTCCAACACCCGGAGAGGGTTGGTTTTCAGTCTCTCCTGGCAGTTTTCACAGAGTTCCTCTTTCCCGGCTAAATAGGTCTTGAGCTCCTCAAGATAGGAAGGTCGGCACTCGGGACAGCCGATACTGTTGATTTCCACATAATAATCCTCGAAACCAAATTCTTCAATAAAATCTATCCCCAGCGTGATTATCTCGACGTCAACATCGGGGGCATCGCTGCCTATTACTTCAACTCCGAACTGGTGGAACTGACGATAACGTCCGGCCTGAGGTCTCTCGTAGCGGAACATAGGGCCAAAATAAAAAAATTTTTTAGGTAAGGCCTTACCGTAAAGCTTATGTTCTAAGAAAGCCCGGGCTACCGGAGCGGTGCCCTCCGGCCTCAGGGTGATGCTTCTATCGCTCTTATCGGTGAAGGTGTACATCTCCTTCTGAACTATGTCGGTGGCCTCGCCAATTCCCCGGGCAAAAAGTTCAGTATGTTCAAATATCGGGGTCCTGATCTCCTGATAATTGTAACGCCGGCAGATCTCGTGAGCATGTTTTTCAATGTAATTCCATTTAAAAGAAGCGGGGGGCAAAATGTCATTTGTCCCCCGCGGAGCTTTGATTGTCATAATTTTATCACCTATTCCGGTTCTTTCTGATATCTGCTGTTAAAATTAAAGCTGACTGTCTAACTGTCATTAAAGGTGCTTTAAGAGTGCTTTTAAGCGAGCTTTAAGCCTGCTTTGTTTAATTTATTGATTTTCAGAAGGAATTGCCCTAAAAGCTGCTTTATTCCAGAGGTTCAGTTTCCAGGGGATCTTCCTCCAGATCCTCATCCAGATCCTCTTCCAGTTCTTCCTCGGGATCTAGTTCTTCCAGCTCCTCGAGATCCTCTTCATCCAGCTCTTCGCCCTCCGGCAGCGGAGCCATTCCTTCGGCACCAACTTCCTGGTACTGCTGCTGAATGTCGACAAACTTCTCCATCTCTTCAGCAGCCCGGTCCTCCGCTTCCAGCTGGCTGTAAGCCATATTAAGCTGATAGCGTGCCATTAGATTCCGGCCGGCAAATTCTGAAGCCTGGTCGTACTTCTCCAGAGCCAGTTCTTCTTCTTCAATCTGGCGGTAATGTTCTCCCAGTTGATAGGCAAGCTCCCAGTTTTCAGGATCCTCATCCAGGGCTTCAATCAGGACCTCTTCAGCTTCAGCATGTCTTTCTTCATTCTGATAGGTTTCGGCCAGGAAAATATAGAGAGCAGGGTCTCTGCTGTATTCCAGAGCGCTGTGGAACTGTTGTCGGGCTTCCTCATAACGATCTTCTTCCATATATTTCAGCCCCTGCAGACCGGGGTCCTTAATTTCTATCTCGGCAGAGGCTTTCTTCTCAGCCAGCCAGTCGTCAAAGGCCTGCTGTTTCTTTTCTTCTCTCAGGCGGGTTTCAATCTCCTGGTGGGCTTCCTCGGCCTCCTCTTCATCCAGATCTTCATCTTCATACTGTTCGGAAAATCTTTCCTCTATCTCCTCTTCCGAAACACTGACATCTCCCTGAATATCTTCCCTGGCTTCTTCAACCATAGCCTGCTGTTCTAAAGAAAAGCGCAGACTCTGCCGTAGATCTTCCATGGTCATGCCCTGCATTTCCATGATCTGTTCCAGTTCTTCCATCTCCATCTGATTCTGATCCAGTATCTGCTGAAGGAATTCTTCAATTTCAACTTCGCTAACTTCCGGGCTGATTCCCCGCTCCCGGGCTTCCTGAATTATAAGGTTCTCTTCTATTAGAGATTCCAGAATGCTGAGCCGAAAAGGCAGCATCTGAGAACGGGTGAAATTGGCGGTCTGCTGGCGATAGTTATCCAGAATATTGAGATACTGCTGGCGGGGGATCTCCTCCCCGTTAACAACCACTATGGCATCCTGAATATCGGTCGGGCCCTCCGGCTGACCACCGGTATCGCCTCCAAAAAGAGCACCGTAACCCATAAAACCACCACTAATTACAAAGGCTACAACCACAATATAAACTATTATTCTACTATAATTCCTGAGTTCATTAAACATCCTTTAAATTAACCTCCCTTAGGCAGAAAAACTATACTCTTTTGTCTCGTACTGAAACTTTTAAGCAGGCATTAAATTTGGACGGTATTAAACCAATATTAAAAATGATAAATAATTGTTACAGAAAAACAGACCCCGGTGGGGATCCAGTCCAGGATTCCAGGCAGGATTTTCGGGTAAAAATGAATATTTGTCCCTGGGCAGAAATCAAAAAGTATTTATAATTGGCATTTTTATTTTACCTTAGAGTCCGGCAATTGTCAATTATATTCAGGTTATTAAGGTGCCGGTTTTGCAATCTAAAAAAACTATCCATTTTTGGGGCAAACTTTTTTTGCTGGCTGCTTCATTTTTTCTGACTTTAAGCTTCCAGAAAGTAATCCCGGTTGTTAACGCCTTAAAACCGGATAAACCTCTTCCTTAAACTTTTTTAGAGTGGTCGGTTCACCGTGGCCGGGATAAACTCGGGTTTCCGGTGGAAGCTCCCGCAGTAGAAGATCGACAGATTTCTTTAACTGCTGCTGGTCTCCCCCGGGAAGGTCGGTGCGGCCAATGCCACCACTAAAAATTAAATCACCGGCAAAGATCAAATTTTCGGAGGATGAATAAAGCGCCAGGCTGTCTGGCGAATGTCCGGGAATATGGTAGGTCTCGAAGACTTCATTGCCCAGCTTCAGAACTGCTCCGGCTTCCAGACTGCAATCAGGCTCAGGACTGCTGTAATCCGCTCCCATAAAGACTGACAGGTTTTTCCGGGGATCGGTCAGGTTGTCAGCCGCCGAAGGATGGGCCAGAAGTTCCGCCGCTGAGCCGGCCAGCAGAGTCTTATTTCCTCCAATGTGGTCATAATGGCTGTGGGTATTTAAAACATATTTTAAAACGGCTTCTTCGGTCTCAATTGTGCTCTTAATTTTGTCGACCTCTTTTTTTGAGCCAGGGTCAATCACCAGAGCTTCTCCTGAACTTACCACAACGTAACAGTTGGTGGCATTTCTGCCTGTTTTAATCGTGGTTATTTTAATATAAATCACCCCTGGAAAAATTATTTACCCTGCTGTTCCCTGCTGTTAAAAATTTTTCTGACTGTCCAGCAGCAGGGTTACCGGACCATCATTGATCAAATCAACCTCCATCATAGCCTTGAATTCTCCACTGGCCAGCGGAAGGCTATAATCTTTAAGTTTCTCCAAAAAATAGTCATAAAGCTCCTCTGCCCGCTGAGGAGAGGCGGCCTGGCTGTAGCCGGGGCGACGTCCCTGATGGCAGTCTCCATAAAGAGTAAACTGGGATATTATTAGCAGTTCTTTATCCAGTGCCAGAGCCGAGAGATTCATTTTACCCTCCTCATCGGCAAAAATCCGGAGATTGACAATTTTATCAGCCAGGTAATCAGCATCTTCCTGGCTGTCCTCCTCTCCCACCCCCAGAAAAACGCAGAGACCTGAATCTATGGCACCCACTTCTTTTTCATTTACCAGAACCCTGGCTTCGCTAACTCGTTGAACCACTGCCCGCATGCTGTATCTCCTCCTGCTGATAATGGTGAATTTACTAATAAAAAATGAATGATGCGATAAGGTACAATATTAGCTGAATTTTTACCTGCTATTTTAAGTTAAAAATTAAGATGGCAATTACTGCGCCGGATATTGCTGGAGTCAAGGCCAGTGCCGCTGTATTTTAACTGGGTCGGGAGCGGCTGACAGAAAGCACGCCGGAGACGTTTTCTATTTTTTTAATTAAATCCCGCATGTGTTCCAGGCTGCTAAGTTCCACCGCAAGCTTAATATAGGCCTGATTGTATTTATCAGTGTTGGCCATCACTGAATGAAGTTCAATCTTTTCCTTGGAAATCAGGCCGGTTATTTCATTGAGCAGAGCTGATTTATTGACCGCCCGGATGGAAAGTTCAACCTGGTAGGAGCCGGTGCGGGTGCCGCTCCAGCTAACCTCGATAAATCTATCTTTGCTGAGGCCCTTGAGGTTGGGGCAGTCCGAGCGGTGGACAGAAACTCCCCGGCCCCTGGTGATATAACCGACTATATCATCGCCGGGTACCGGATTGCAGCACTGGGCCAGACGGACCAGAATATCATCCATTCCTTTAACTCTGACACCGCGGTCAGTAGACTTTTTCCGGGGTTTGCTGATCAGATCCTGAAGCTCAACCTGTTTTTTATACTCCTCCGGAATCTTATTTATAACCTGACGGGTAGTCAGCTGATCGTAGCCAATGGCGGCATACAGAGACTCCAGGTCCGAATAGTTCAATTCTTTAGCTGCCTTCTGCAGAACTTTTTGTTTTTCTTCCTTGGATAATTCAATTTCATCCTTTTCCAGAGCCTGGAAGAGAGATTTTTTGCCGCTGGCCACAATCTTCTCCTTCTGCTGCTGCTTAAACCAGCGCTTTATCTTGCTCCTGGCCCGGGAGGTCTTGACGAATTTCAGCCAGTCCCGGGTGGGACCGGTGGAATTATTGGAAGTCAGGATTTCCACTATATCGCCATTTTCCAGGCTGTATTCCAGCGGAACTATTTTGCCGTTGACCTTGGCCCCCACACAGTTGTGGCCGACCTCGGTATGGATGTTATAGGCAAAATCCACCGGGGTTCCTCCCCGGGGCAGAGAAATGACATCGCCCTTGGGGGTGAAAACAAAGACTTCGTCCTCAAAGAGATCAATCTTTAAAGTTTCAATAAATTCGTGGGGTTCCTGGAGATCCTTCTGCCATTCCAGGAGCTGGCGGAGCCAGGAGAGTTTCTCCTCAAATTCACCGTCGCTCCTTTTTCCCTCCTTGTATTTCCAGTGGGCGGCAATTCCGTATTCGGCGGTACGGTGCATCTCCCGGGTCCGGATCTGAACCTCCAGGGGATCACCATCAGGGCCTATTACGGTGGTATGAAGGGACTGATACATGTTGGATTTGGGCATGGCAATATAATCCTTAAAGCGGCCCGGCATTGGTTTCCAGATCTCGTGAATTATGCCCAAAACCTCATAACATTCCCGGACTGAGTCTACCAGAACCCGGACGGCTGTCAGGTCATAAACTTCATTAAAGTCTACTTCCTTCCTTTCCATCTTTTGATAGATACTGTAAAGATGCTTGGGCCGGCCGGAGATATCGGCCTTGATGTCCTCCTCTTCCAGATGATTATTAATTTTATCAATAGCCTCCTGGATCTGGTCTTCTCTCTCCTTGCGGTTGGCTGCTATTTTGCGGGAAACCTCATAATACATTTCGGGCTTGAGATAGCGGAAACAGAGATCCTCTAGCTCCCACTTAAGACGGGACATCCCCAGCCGGTGGGCCAGAGGGGCATATATATCCAGGGTCTCCTGGGCCTTTTCCAGCTGTTTCTCCCGGTTCATGTAACCAAGGGTTCTCATATTGTGCAGCCGGTCGGCCAGTTTAATTAGAACTACCCTGATATCATCGGCCATAGCCAGGAACATCTTGCGCAGACTTTCAGCCTGCTGTTCCTCCTTGGTCTTAAACTGAATCCGGGTCAGTTTGGTGACACCATCTACCAGCAGGGCAATTTCCTCGCCAAACTCCTCGACAATTTCTTCTCTGGTTATTTTGGAATCCTCCAGGACATCATGAAGCAGTGCTCCGGTGATGGTGGTTAAATCCAGCTCCAGCTCGGCTAAAATATAGGCCACTCCCAGGGGATGATCGACATAGGGCTCCCCGGAAATACGATATTGACCCTGATGAGCCTCCTTACAAACTTCATAAGCTTGCTTAATCTCACTCAAATCAGGGTCAGTTATATAGGTTTTAATTTTTTTGAAAATCTTATTGAGATCCATAAAATACTCCTAACATTCTGGGGCCAGAAATAATTTTTCCCGGCAGCATATTATTAAAAATACCGGGGTATCCGGGTGATTAATAAAATTTATTTGTGATCATTTGCGTTCCTTTGAAATCTTTTGTGAGTTTCTCTAAAGCTGGTTAAAAGTGGTTAAATCGGGTTTCTCTTGATATTTATTATCTTAAGCTATGATTTATCTCGAAGATGGTAAAAGCCTGTTAATTAAACCTGATAATTACAAAGGCAAAGTCAAATCCTGATAATTTGTCTGGAGAGAAGCTGACTTTCTAAAGTTAAACTACTCTTCTAGAAGAGAATAAACATCATATCCTTCTAGGTCAGCCCGGCCGTTGAGGTCAACCAGTTCAATTAGAAAACCTATACCTGTTACTTCTCCCTTCAGGCCTTCAATTAATTCCACAGCTGCCCGGGCAGTTCCCCCGGTGGCCAGCAGATCATCTACCAGCAGCACTTTATCTCCGGGTTTGCAGGCATCTCTGTGCATCTCAAGGGTATTGGTTCCGTATTCCAGTTCATAGCTGGCAGAAATCTTGTCAGCCGGCAGTTTACCCGGTTTGCGGATGGGAATAAAACCCTTATCAAACTTATAGGCCAGGGTAGGCCCCAGCAGAAAGCCCCGGGCCTCAATCCCGGCAATATAATCAAATTCCCGTTCCTGATAGTGCTCGGCCATCCTGTCTATGGCCTGACGGAAGGCCGTGGTGTCCTGGAGAAGCGGAGTTATATCCTTAAAAAGTATGCCTTCCTTGGGAAAATCAGGTATTTCTCTAATATAATCTGATAAATTCATCACTATCCCCCTCTTGATTTATTCTTAAAATACTATTTCAACCCTTTAGCTGCTTTTAATTTCTGGTGATAGTTTTTATAGTTTCTGGTGATTGCTTTAATCACTTTTTTATTTCTTTTAATATTTCACTACTGGTTATTGCCGCTAATTAATATAAAATCCTGCTAAATTACCGAAAACTGGGGGTGCTGCCCTGAGATTACTCAGTTGGTTTGCCGGTAATTTTTGATTTAAAAGTTTAGCCAAACCTCAGTTGAAATTACCATCCCTAAAATAGCTAATAAAACTATAATTTAAGTTCCTGCTGAAGCAGCGCAAAAAATTCTCTGAGATTACTAGAGAAGGCTAGTTCTTTAAGCCGGTTAAAATCCTCTTTAATTTCAACATTTCTATTATATCTTATTGACTGGGATAAGTCCAGTTTAGCCGGGAAACTGCTCGTTATCCGGTAGACCTTTTCTGCCTTTTCTTCCCTGGTAATCAGCTCCAGCTCCTGCCAGATTTCCAGCAGCTGATCAATTGCTGCTGGCTTTAAGCCAGGACAATCTTTCAGCAGTCCAGAAAGCTCTTTCCTGGTGAATCTTTCCTGTCGGCTAATTAACTGCCAGGCCTGCTCTAGAGTCTCTTTGCTTATAAGCCGATGCTGCAGTATCCTCTTATTAGCGTTTAAATCTTCTCTGCCAAACAGAAAATATATTTCCAGCTCTGATGTGCTGCTCTTGTTTGAGCTAATCTCTGCCTGGCTGGAATCAATGCCAGCAACCTGAATCAGTTCTGCTAGAGAAAAGGGAAGTTCAAAAAAAACTACCTGCTGGCTGTTGCTTGCAGCAGCTTCTTCTGCCGAGGTACAGCAGAGCGCCCGGGGAAATTTTTCTTCGAGCTCGGTCTTTAACTTTCTGTTATTGAGATAGATCAGGCAGGAGTTTGTATCTTTTGAAATTGAAGCAATCACCCTGCAGGGGTCACGGCTGTTCCGGTAGTCGTGAAGTTTTAGATTATCGCCGGAATAGATTATAGGATAATCCTGCTGACGGCTGACTGGAACCAGGCTCTTAAGGTTAAGCTGAACAGTGTGTCTGCCCTGCCAGTTATTATCCTCGACCCGGGCAATAATATTATAAGTGCTGTCGGTGCCAGGAAAATCAAAATCCAGTGCCAGATTAAAACCAATACCCTTAAGTCCTCCGGAGGTTATCAGCTGAAGATGGCTGTTATCCCGGCCCACCGCCCTGGCCTGCTGCAGGCTTACCTGAGGCAGAAGAAAGGTGGGAGCAGGATTGCCGATGCCGTAAGGCTTTAAATTTTTCAGCTCCTGATAAAAATCCAGCGAAATCTGCTGCTCGCTTAAAATGTCATCTATCTGGCGGGCCGGAATGAAATCGCGGGAGCTCAAATTCTCCTTAAGATAATTATTGAAGGCCCGGCGAAAGTCAGCAACCTTCCCGGTTTCTATCTCCAGGCCCGCAGCCTGTTTGTGGCCGCCGAAACTCAGGAGATAGGAACTGCAGGATTTGAGAGCTTGATGAAGGTTAAGGGCTGAGATGCTGCGTCCCGAGCCCCGCCCCCGGTCTGATCCAGCAGGAATGGAGCTGCTTATTTTGGATACTGGCCGGCTATTATCACCGGCTTGATCAGGTCTCTGGGATTCCTCAGCCTGTTTCTTGCCCTCTTTCTTATCCTCCAGGGCTATCAGAATCACCGGACGGTAATACTTCTCAACCAGCCGGGAGGCCACAATCCCGATTACTCCGGGGTGCCAGCTGCGGGAAGCCAGAACAATACCCTCCCCTTCTCCTGGCGGGCTTGTTTCAATCATCTCCCGAGCTTCCTCCAGGGTCCGGTCCTCTTCCTGGCGGCGTTGATAATTATACTCCACCAGTTTTTGAGCCAGTCCCTCTACCTGCCGGCGGTCCCCGGCCAGCAGAAGCTGCAGGGCCTGATCTGCTGATTTGATCCGGCCGGCGGCGTTGATTGGAGGAGCTAAAATATAGCCTATCTGGCCGGTTGAGATTTCCCGGGAAAGATCAAGGGAAAGACACTCGGCCAGAGCTTGAAGCCCGGGGTTACCGGTGTTTTTCAAAACCTTTAGACCTTCCCTTACCAGGATCCGGTTCTCACCCTGCAGGGGAACCAGGTCCGCCACCGTCCCCAGGGCCACCAGATCAAGCCGGGATCTGAGATAGGGAGTTAAGCTTTTCTCGGAAATTGACTTTTTGCTGGACGGGCTATTCGGGTTATTTTCCCGGCTTAAGCGCTGCTGCTCCAGGGCCTGGCAGAACTTAAAAGCTGTCCCCACGCCAGCCAGGCCGCCTTTAATTTCAAAATCTCCCTTCAGCAGGTGGTGGTTGATAAGAGAAAAAGCAGGTGGTAACTGATCTGCAGGTTCATGGTGGTCGATCACAATGACATCAATACTCCGTTCCTGTAAAAATTTAATTTCTTCCAGGGCGGTGATGCCGCAGTCAACTGTGATTACCAGCTCAAAATTTTCCAGGCCAAGGCTTTTAAGGGCTGCCAGATTAAAGCCGTAGCCATCCCGGATCCGGTCTGGAATATAGTAGAGGCATTCCACAGCCCAGATTTCTGCTAAATAATCAAAAAGCAGAGCTATGGAAGTTATCCCGTCCACATCATAATCACCGTAAATTAAAACTCTCTCCTGCTCTTCCCGGGCCTGGCTGATCCTGGTCACAGCCGAAGGAATACCGGGAAATTTTAAGGGATCACTGAGATTTTCAGGTACCGGCTGGAGAAAACTCTCAATTTCCTTGGGTGTCAAACCCCGCCGCTTGAGAATCCGGACAGCAGGAGAATCTAAACTCTGAGTTGTAGGGTTTTTTATCTGCCATCTTTCCTGCATAGCAACCAACTTTCTTTTGTAAGGCAATTATAAAACAATTTAAATTAAATTTTGGATAATGGTAGGAAGAGAAGGAATCTTACCAGGCCTCAGGTCAGTTGCTTCAAGTTTTTGCTAAAATATTACAGAAGTATCAGTAAATATTAAAATCGGCCGGAGCGGAGGATGGAGATTACCAGCCAGATTCCCAGAACACCGGCCATGAAAAATCCCAGAAAACCAAAGAGGGGAATTCCCCTGAAGAGAGGCTGCACGCCGGTTTGAATGATCATGGAAGATCCCACAATCAGGGAGGAAATTATCAGGCTGATTGACAGGCGGTTGGAAGCAAAGTCAATTTCATTAATCAGGTTTTCAAGATTCTGGTGTTTGAAACCCAGGGTTAGTTCATTGTGGGCCAGTTTCTCCAGAATCAGGGCAAAGTTCTCTGGATAATCCTTAATGTTGTTGCGAAACTGCCAGAGGTTCAGTCCCAGGCGCTTTAATAGATTATCGGGGCGAAGGCGGTCCCGGAGCAGGTCTCCCAGAAAATCATTGCCTATTTCCACAATATTAAATTCTGGATCCAGACTGGAACCAACACCCTCGCTTAACCCCAGAGCTCGAAAAAGCAGGAAAAATTCCTGGGGCAGCCTGATGTGATGCTTGAAAACAATCCGCTGCAGATCCTGAAATAAAACCCTGAAATTGATATCCTCGAGGCGCCGGTTATAATAGCTGTGGATAAACTCTTCAATATCAATTAAAAGTTTACGCTCATTAAGGTTCTCGGGCAGGTCACCAATTTCCACTATGATATCCTTGATGACCTCCACATTGCGGCGCAAAAGAGCAGCAAAGAGCAGAGCAAAATAATCCCGATCAACCTTGCTGATCTGCCCCATCATGCCGAAATCAACATAGGCCAGCCGGGAACCTTCAATAATAAAAATATTCCCGGGATGGGGGTCGGCATGGAAAAATCCATCAATCATAACCTGCTTGAGAAAAACTTCGGCCCCCAGGCGGGAAAGCTTTTTATTTTCAATCTTAGTGAAATCTTCAATTTTGCTCAGTCTCTGACCCTGAATCTCCTCCATCACCAGCACCCGGTTGCTGCTGTAATCTTCGTAAACCTGAGGAACAATAATATCTTCATAACGGATGTGATTGGCATTAAAGCGCCGGATATTGGTAAGTTCCTGGTTGAAGTTAAGCTCCTTAAAGAGGGTCTCCCGGAATTCCTCAACCAGTCCTACCGGGTCGATAAAATCAGGCAGAATTCCCCGGTTTAAAGCTATCTCCGCCAGGTCAGAGATAATTTCCAGGTCAACCCGGATTCTTTTCCAAATTTCCGGTCGCTGGATTTTAACTATTACCGGTTCCCCGGTTTTCAGCCGGGCCTTATGAGCCTGGGCAATCGAGGCTGCAGCCGTCGGTTCTTCAGAAAACTCCTGAAAAACTTTCTCCAGACAGTCCTCGCCCAACTCTTCCTCTAATACCGGTGTTATTTGAGAAAAATCGACCGCAGGAACCTCATCCTGCAGTCGACGGAATTCTTTGATATATTCAGGGGGCAGGATATCAGGCCTCGTGCTTAAAAGCTGACCCAGTTTGACATAAGTCGGGCCCAGATCCTCCATCACCCGGCGCAATCTTGGCGGCAGGCTGGCAGGCTCTTCCAGCTCCTCATCCCGGGAAAATCTGTCCTCCAGGGGAACAAATCTTCTCAGGTCAAAACGGTCCAGCAGAAAACCCAGCCCGTTTCTCAGGAAGACCTGGCTGATTTCTCGGTATCTTTGAAAATGCTTGTATTTTTTCCTGAGATTAAATAACATGACAGACCAGGGCTCCTGTTAGTCTTCCGGATTTTCGCTACAAATTTCCTTGAGTCTGTCAACTTCCTTTTCCAGAGCTGCTACCTTGCTGGTGAGATCTTCCACATCTTCCCGGGAGGAAAAACCCAGATCCCTGAGCTTCTTTTCTATCGATTTTTCAATCTCGTCTTTCTTCTCATCGCCCTTCTGCTGCCACTTTTTGACAAGCTCCTCGCCCTGTTTGCGGGTAAGATCTCCCTCTTTGATCATAGTGCTGATAACTTCTTCCATTTTTTCCACTGTCAGATCTAGTGAACCCAGTCCGCGATATAAAATATCTTCCAGCTTTAATTTCATTGGTTTTCAACCCCCTTCTCTCTCTTGAAATCCACAATGAGTTAAAAATGGACAGGAAACTTCTCTTAGCTCCTAGCTCCGGGATTTCGCTCTGGCTTTCGCTCTAATATCCCAGTCAACCAGTATCGGGCTAGCTACAAAAATGGAGGAATAAGTTCCCACAGCCAGGCCAATAAAAAGAGCCAGCATAAAGGTCCTGATGGCAGCACCTCCAAAGAAATAGATGGCCAGAATCGCTACCAGAGTGGTCATCGAGGTGTTGATGGAACGGGGCAGGGTATCGACCACCGCCCGGTTGGCCTGTTCAATAAAGGGCATTTTCCGGTAGAGTTTCATGTTCTCCCGGATCCTGTCAAAGATAACAATGGTGTCGTTGATGGAATAACCAACAATGGTGAGAAGCGCAGCTACAAAGGCAGTATTGATCTCCCGTCCCAGCAGGGCAAAGATGCCCACGGTAAAGAGCACATCATGGGTCAGGGTGGCCAGGGTGGTAATAGCAAATTTTGGCTCAAAACGGAAGCTGATATAAGCTACCATGGCCAGACCGGCTACCAGCAGGGCCAGCAAGGCCTGCCTTCTCAGTTCCTGCCCGATAGTTGGACCCACCATATCGGTCCTTAAAACTTCTGCCCCGGCAAATTCAGCCAGAACAGCATTTTCTACCTGTTCAATCTCAGTGGGGGATAGTTCACTGGTTCTGATGATGACACCCTGATATTGATCCTCGATGGTCGTCTGCAAGGTAGCATCCTCGGCAATGCCGATCTCGGTCAGCACCGCCCGTACATCTTCTGTGGGAATCAATTCTTCAAAGCTGAACTCTATAATTGTCCCCCCGGCAAAATCAATCCCCAGATTGAGACCAAAGACCAGCAGGGCAAGCAAGGAAAGAATTACAATTGCTCCTCCTACGGTAAACCAGATTTTTCTTTTACCCATTAAATCAAGTCTATCACTGTCAAAATTAAGCATTCTGCTGAACCCCCCTGTTGGCACCGAAGGACTTCTCGGTCTGAATCAAACTGGACTGGGAAAAGACATCGATCAGGCTTCTGGTGATCAGGAAGGCCGTAAACATGCTGACCAGAATTCCAATAATCAGGGTGACGGCAAATCCTCTGACTGCACCGGAAGTAAAGTAGGCCAGAATTGAAGCCGTAATTAACGTAGTAACATTGGCATCAACAATAGTGATATAGGCTCTTTTAAAGCCGGCATCAATTGCCGCTCTGATACTTTTCCCGCTGTTACGCTCGTCCTTGATGCGCTCAAAGATAATAATGTTAGCATCGACAGCCATACCGATGGAGAGAATGATACCGGCAATTCCCGGCAGGGTTAAAACTGCCTGCAGACCGGCCAGGGTTCCCATCATCACTATACCATAGATAATGAGGCTGGAGGCTGCCAGAATTCCGGGAAACTTATAATAAAAAATCATATAGATTGCTACCAGGGCCAGGCCAATTAGGCCTGCTCTGATACTCTGCTGGATGGCTATTGCTCCCAGGGTTGGTCCCACGGTCCGGCTTTCCATTACTTCTACCGGTACCGGCAGGGCACCTTCCCTGATCAGGACAGCGTGTTCTTCAGCTTCCCGGACATTGGCATAGCCGGTTATCTGGCCCTGATCCCGGATCACCGACTGAACTGTGGGGTTGGTCAGCTGCTCCTCATCCAGATAAACCCCGATCCGCTGCCCCATATACATCCGGGTAATCTCTTCAAACTCTCGAGAGCCCTCTCGATCCAGCTGGAAGGAGACCACCGGTCGGCCGTGTTCATCATAGCTGGCCCGGGCATCTGTTATTCTATCTCCGGTTAACAGCACCTCTCCTTCGGGATTGCGGATGGTAAGCATAGCTGTCCGGCCGATGGTTTGAATTGCTTCCGAAGGATTGTCGACAGCCGGCAGTTCGACAATGATGCGATCTGATCCTTCGGTCTGAATGACCGGTTCTGAAAGACCCAGTTCATTAACCCTTCTTTCAATCACACTGACTATTCCTGTCATAGTTTCCCGGTCAATGGTGCGATCCTCGGTTTCCTGAGCCTGAAGAACAATATGGGCCCCGCCCTCCAGGTCCAGGCCGAGATTTATGCCATAAAAAGAATAAAGAAATATTGCCAGAGCTATAACTCCGACAATAAAAGCAATTTTCAGCCTGCGTTTTTGTTTATACCTCATAAATTCATCCTCCTACAGAATAAAAAATAAATTTTAATTAATATAAAGATAATTATTCCTGATTATCAATATTATACTCCTCGTGCTCCAGAACTCTCATCTCACCCAGAGGCCAGAAAACCCAGAAAGCTTTACCATGAATGGAATCTCTGTCAACATAACCAACCAGCCCAGGAAATCTGCTGTCGGCACTGTGATTGCGGTTATCCCCCAGCACAAAATATTCCCCTTCGGGAATCTCGAAGGGCCCTGAATCTCCAATATCCCGCATATCTTCTTTGATATAATCCTCTTCCAGTGGTTCACCATTAACATAAACCTGTCCATTTCTGATATAGACAGTATCTCCGGGCAGGCCAATTATTCTCTTGATATATCTCTGATCACTGGCCCCCTGGGGAGTAAAGACCACTATTTCTCCCCGTTGCGGGTCACGAAAACGGTAAATTAATTTATTAGCTATCAGTCTCTCTCCATTATCCAGGGTTTGCTGCATGGAGCTGCCTTCAACCACAAAAGACTGGGCTACAAAGGTTATAATTAAAAAAGCCAGTACACCTGCAATGACCAGCGACTGGATAAATTCCTTGATATCGCCCTTATCCACAGAGGTTACCTCCTATTCAAAATTGTACAAGATCAAACAATTAAACAGTTAAAAATGTCAGGCTTTTTCAAAGCCTGCTGTTATTTTTTATCTGTTTGTCTGTCTGTTTGTCTGGGTTTAATTAAGCAATCCTGAGCTGTAAAGCGAGTCACAAAATGGAATTAACTAAAGAAATAAATCCAGATCCAGAGCACTGCTGCTTAATTTTACAGCTATTCCTCTTCAGCTTCTTCTTTCTGTCTGGCCAGCTGGCTGATGGAACTCTTCATCATCTCAATATCAACCTCGGGGGAAATTCTCAGCCTGACAATATTATCCTTGATCTTGATTATCTTGCCTCTAATACCGCCGGCAGAAATAATTTCATCCCCAACCTCAAGGCTGTCCAGCATTTCCTGATGCTGTTTCTGTTGCTTTTTTTGCGGCCTGATCAGGAAAAACCAGAAAACACCAAAAATCAAAATCCAGGGTAATAACGAAACTACAACTTCCATTAAAATTCCTCCTTAATTTTAAATTACATCCTGCCCATATTATTATATTTTGTTTTCCCTTACTATTATAATATCTAATACCATTAATTACAAGAGATTTTGCCCGGAGAAAACTATTTTTTCACCCAGGGTGGAGTTTCAGGTGATAGCAAGCCAGGAAATATCAGCAGCCAGCTGGGTTGGAAATAATATCAGCCGGCCACAGCATCATCCCGGTAGCGCTCCAGAAATTCATCAGCAAAGCTGTCCAGCTCCTGGCGGGCAATGGCCCGGCGCAGGTTGGTCATTAGTCTCAAGAAGAAATAAATATTATGATAGGTCGTCAGCCTGATTCCCAGAATTTCCCGGCGCTTTAAAAGATGCCTGAGATAGGCCCGAGAATAGTTGCGGCAGACATAGCAGCTGCAGTCGGGGTCAGGAGGCGAAAAGTCTTCCCTGTAGCTGGCATTACGGATGGTAAGGCGTCCCTCCCGGGTATAGATGCTGCCGTGCCGGGCAATCCTGGTGGGCATGACGCAGTCAAACATGTCTATTCCCCGCCTGACACCGGCAATCAGATCCTGAGGTGTGCCGACTCCCATTAAATAGCGGGGCTTATCCCGGGGCAGCTCCGGCACGGTAACTTCCAGCATCTCATACATCAGCTCATTTTTCTCACCAACGCTTAAACCTCCAATGGCATAACCGGGAAAGTCAAACTTCACTGTTTCCCGGGCACTCAGGCGGCGCAGATCGGCGAAGGTACCTCCCTGAACGATACCGAAGAGATTCTGAGGAGAGTTTTCCATCTCCTGCTGACAGCGATGGGCCCAGTGCAGGGTTCGGTCCAGAGCTTCTTTGGCATATTCCTTATCAGCGGGATAGGGAGCGCATTCATCAAAAGCCATCACTATATCGGAACCAAGCTTTTTCTGAATCTGCATGGATTTTTCCGGAGTGATAAAGTGCCGGGAGCCATCTAGATGGGACTGAAATCTAACCCCCTCCTCGCTAATTTCATTGAGATCAGCCAGGCTGAATACCTGAAAACCGCCGCTGTCAGTCAGCAGCGGGCGATCCCAGTTCATGAAATGGTGAATACCGCCGGCCCGGGCAATCAGATCCTCTCCCGGCCTGAGATAAAGGTGATAGGTATTAGCCAGAATTATTCCAGCTCCACAGGCCTTAAGTTCCTCGGGAGTCATGGTCTTGACTGTGGCCTGAGTTCCCACCGGCATGAACACCGGGGTTTCAAACTGTCCCCTGTCCAGGGTAATTCTGCCTCGACGGGCTGCAGAATTTCGAGACTGATCCAGTACTTCAAATTTAAGCGTCATCGGAAATTATCAGTCCTTTAATTAAAAATAATCAGTCCTTAAATCAAGGATTATCAGTTTTATAATGGGATATTATCAGCATTGCATCCCCAAAGCTGTAAAACCTGTACTCCCGGCGGATGGCTTCCTGATAGGCCTGCATGATATTCTCCCTGCCTGCCAGAGCTGAGACCAGCATCAGAAGGGTGGATTTGGGCAGGTGAAAATTGGTCAGGAGACCATCAATCACCTGAAAATCATAGCCGGGATAAATAAAAATCTCAGTCCACCCCTGCCGGCCCTGTCCTTCAAGAATTGACCTGGCAGCTCCCTCCAGGGTTCGAGTGACGGTGGTACCAACAGCAATAATCCGGCCGCCGGATTCTCTGGTCTGGCAGATTTCACGGGCGGTCTCCTGGCTTACTGCAAAATATTCGGCATGCATCTCGTGCTCCTCCACCTCATTGGTGCGAACCGGCCGGAAGGTTCCGAGTCCGACATGCAGGGTGATATAACTTATGTCTATCCCGTTTTCTTTAAGCTCCTCCAGGAGATCTTCGGTAAAATGGAGGCCGGCAGTTGGTGCTGCCGCTGAGCCTTCCCGGCTGGCATAAACAGTCTGATAGCGCTCCGGATCTCCAGAATATTCGGTAATATAGGGGGGCAGGGGCATTTCTCCCAGAGCCTCCAATTTTTCCCGGAGTCTGCCGGGTGGGTTAAACTCCAGAATCCGGCCGCCAAAATCGGTATAAGCCAGGCAGCGGGCTGTGATCTCTCCTCGGCTCTCTCTCTCCGGTTTCTTCTCTGGACCATCCTTTTTAGAAGTAAAAACTATTTCGGTTTCCTGCTTCACCCGCCGGCCGGGCTTGACCAGAACCTCCCAGCGGTCGGGCTCAAGTTCATTCAGCAGCAGCACCTCAACCTCCACTCCGGAGGATTTTTTTCGTCCGTGAAGACGGGCCGGAATTACCCGGCTGTCATTTAAAACCAGCCTGTCACCGGACTCGAGGTAGTCCCCTAACTGAAAAAATCTGGCATGATCCCTTATACCCCCTGCTTTATTTAAAACCATCAGCCGGGATTCATCCCGCCGGGAGGTCGGTTCCTGGGCAATCAGCCTCTCCGGCAGCTCATAATCAAAATCCTTTACCTCCATCTAAATAAACCTCCATAGTATTGAGCTAAATATTAATGTGAATAAAATACAGCTTAAGCAATTAGCTTAGTTAGTTATCAATTATTTTACCCATTAAAGACCTCTATTGTCCCAATCATCTTAGAAACATCCTTATCTAAAAAATATATCTCTAAAATATCAGGATATCAGGTTAGTCCTCTTCAAAAAGGGCCTGCTGGCGGGATTGGGGAAGTTCTATTTCCAGATGCTGATAGGCTGACCGGGTGGCCTTCCGGCCCCGGGGAGTTCTTTCCAGAAAACCTAGCTGCAGCAGGTAGGGCTCGTAAACATCTTCTATAGTTTCACATTCCTCGCTGATGGCTGCCGAGATGGTCTTGAGGCCGACCGGGCCTCCTCCAAATTTCTGGATAATGGTCTTAAGCAGTCGGTGATCTATTTTATCCAGACCCATTTCATCAACTTCCAGCAATTTCAGAGCTTCCCGAACTACCTCCGGGGTAATAGCGCCATCGGCGCGGACCTGGGCAAAATCCCTAATTCTCTTTAAAAGCCGGTTGGCAATCCGGGGTGTTCCCCGGGAACGACGGGCAATTTCACCGGCTCCCTGGGAAGAGATATCCACCTCCAAAATTCTGGCTGATCTCTGAACAATCTCGGCCAGCTCTTCCCGGTTGTAGAATTCCAGCCGGTTAATGACTCCAAATCTATCCCTCAGTGGTGAGGAAAGTTTGCCGACCCGGGTGGTTGCTCCCACCAGGGTGAACTGAGGCAGATCCAGGCGGACCGAGCGGGCCGAGGGCCCTTTACCGATCATGATGTCCAGACCATAGTCCTCCATGGCCGGATATAAAACCTCCTCCACCACCCGGTTCAACCGGTGAATTTCATCAATAAAAAGAATATCCTGTTTGGAAAGATTGGTTAAAATTGAAGCCAGGTCTCCCGGTCTCTCGATGGCCGGACCGCTGGTGGTATGAATGTTGACATTCATTTCATTGGCAATAATATTGGCCAGAGTGGTCTTGCCCAGGCCGGGCGGGCCGGAAAGCATAACATGATCCAGAGCATCGCCCCGCTGGCAGGCAGCCTGAATAAATATATTTAGCTTTTCCTTAACCTTTTCCTGACCTATATAATACTCCAGTCTGGTAGGACGCAGAGTTTTATCTAGCACCTCATCCTCTACTTCCCGGGGAGAAACGACTCTTTTTTTGTCCTGATCCATTTATGATAACTCCTTCCCCAATATATGGAGTTGTTAAAAGATAGAAAAATTTGCAGCATATGCCCAAAAACGATGAAAATCCTGTTTTTTAATTTGAAGTATTTTAAATAATGATGCAGTTTTTCTTGTTCATTCCCCATTTACCCGGGTAATATTAACTTCTAATGTGAAAGCCAGAAATAAATTAGGAGTCAATATCATCATAAATGGAAATTCTGGCTTGAGCTATGATTAATCCTGTCCCAGAAAAAGCAGCACCTGGCGGATTTTTTCTTCCAGATTATCCTGGGATTCAATCTCCATTTCTTCCAGGGCGGAATTGACCTCGCTGTCACTGTAACCTAAATTATTCAGGGCCGAGTAGAGTTCATCATCCCGGGCAAAGCTGGCGGCGGTATCGGAGAAACTTTCGCCTGCCATCAGATCATCCACCCTGCTCTTCAATTCCAGAATCATACGCTGGCCGCTCTTGGGCCCGATGCCCTTGACTTCCTTTAAAATATTGAGATCTTCATTGAGAATGGCCCGGGCAAAACGGTCCGGGGAAAGAGTAGAGATTATATTTAAAGCCACCCGGGGTCCGATTCCCGATACCGTCAGAAGTTCCTGAAACATCTGCCGGTAAGACTTGCGGGTGAAACCGAAGAGCTCCAGAGCATCCTCCCGGACATGAGTGTGTATATAAAGTTCACAGTCACTGCCGGTTTCAACTCCGGCCATAGTGGTGGGCACTGTTACCTGATATCCCACATCATTAACATCAACAATTATCTGGTCCTCCCTGCGAGAAATTACCTTACCCCTGACAAAGCCTATCATACTAGTTCACCCCAGTTCTTCTTAACAGCATAATTGTGCCCGTGACAGATGGCCACTGCTATAGCATCGGCTTCATCATCGGAATCCGGTGCTGCCGGCAGGTTGAGCAGAGCCTTTACCATCTCCTGGACCTGATGCTTGCTGGCCCGGCCATAGCCCACCACTGCCTGTTTAACCTGCAGGGGGGTATACTCATAGACTTCAAGCCCTTGACGGGAGCCAGCCAGGAGAATAACTCCCCGGGCTTGTCCCACCCGGATGGCTGTCTTGACATTTTTGTTAAAAAATAGTTCCTCCACTGCCATATGCCCGGGATTTAAACTATTGATAAGTTCTGTAAGTTCCTGAAATAAATCCTCCAGTCTGGTGACATCCTGCCTGTCAGGAGAAGTTTTTATTCGGCCGGAATCTATCAGTTCAAAGGAGTTGCCCTGCTTCTCAAGCAGAGAATAACCTGTTGTTGCCAGTCCGGGGTCGATACCTAATATTCTCACCAAGTTCACCTCATCTTAAATAGTAAAAGACACTGAGGTATCAGTGTCTCAGGCAAAATTCAGGCCTATTTGTTGCTGCCGGTTATTCCTCCAGTTCAGCCATGATTTCTTCAGGAATATCGAAGTTTGCATAAACTTCCTGAATATCATCGTGATCCTCCAGCTCTTCCATCAATCTTAAAATTTCTTTAGCCTCAGGACCATCAAGTTCAACAATGTTATTGGGGCTCATGACAATATCGGAATCATCAAATTGATAGCCTGCTTCTTCCATCCTCTCCTTGACCTGGATAAATTCTTTATCGGCGGTGAATATCTGAATGAAATTCTTTTCTTCCTGAATATCTTCTGCTCCGGCCTCCAGGGCTTCCAGCATAACCTTATCCAGATCATATTCGCCGCTACTATTATCGAGAATCAGCTGACCCCGGCGCTCAAACATCCAGGCCACGCAGCCAGATTCGCCCAGATTGCCGCCGTGCTCGGAGAGAATATGGCGAATTTCTGAAGCAGTGCGGTTGCGATTATCGGTGGTTATTTCCAGAAAGAGAGCCACTCCTCCTGGTCCGTAACCTTCGTAATTAAAGCTTTCATAGTCAACACCCTCAAGCTCTCCGGTGCCCCGTTTGATCGCCTTCTCAATATTTTCATTGGGCATGTTGTTATTTTTGGCCTTTTCAATGGCCATCCTTAAATCCGGGTTGAACTCAGGATCTCCTCCGCCCTCCCGGGCCGCTACAGCTATTCTCCGGCTCAGTTTGGAAAAAAGCTTGGCCCGGCGGCGATCTTCCTTCTGTTTTTTATGCTTGATATTGGCCCATTTTGAATGTCCGGCCATGATAAACCCTCCTACTGTTAAACCTAAATACTAAAACTATAAATCCTAAACACTAACTTTCATTT
>SLJX01000032.1 GCA_007134885.1 Halanaerobiaceae bacterium | reverse complement strand
TCATTTTGCCGGCCATTTCATGAGCATCCTGGGCATTATCCCAGGTGGCACCGTAGACTTTTTCGTATTCTTTAAAGAGATAATCGGTTACCTTCTGGCTGCCAATTGTGGGGAAAGTGCCGCCAAATACTGTATATACTCCTGAAGTTACAAAATACTGGCCGATTGCTATCGCCTTTTCGCTCATCCATTCGGGAGCAGCGCCGGCGACCGGCAGTTCACTGACATCATCCCCGATATTGAGACGCTGATTCTGCTGGCCGACATTAACCATCTCAGCCAGAGCGTGAAGAATTCTGGTGTTATCGACACAGGAACCGGCATGAAGTACAGGAGGTATTCCCACTGCTTCACAGACTTCAGCCAGACCGGATCCGGCCTTTTCTACTGCTGTTTCTGGTGTCAGGAGGCCTGCTTTGGCGCTGGCAATTGCCGAGCAGCCGGTCTGTACCACCAGAACATCATTAGCAATAAGTTCTTCTACCAGAGGGATGTGGAGAGAATCCATCGGCATGGCTACATTATTACAGCCCACAACTCCTGCCACTCCCCGGATACGGCCATCAATGATATTACTGTTAAGAGGCCAGAAGGAAGAGCGAAAGCTGCCGCCCAGCATATACTTAATATACTCAAAGGAAAAGCCGGCCAGTGCTTCCTTGCTGTCTTCGATAATGTTAACTTCACCGCGGTTGGCAAAATTATCAATGGCACCCCGGACGATCTTTCGAGCCGATTCCAGAGGCTTGCTTTCATCAAATTCAATATGCTCGGCCATTTCCATCCGGGCCTTATCGGTGGTGGTTACCACCCTGGTATGATAATCATCCAGGATGTCACCCAGAGACTGCATGACGCACTGAACATCAACCAGCATCATTTCAACAGCTCCGGTCACCACAGCCAGCTCCTGCTGAAGAAAACTGCCGGCTACCGGGATGCCATGACGCTGAAGCAGCTCATTAGCTGTACAGCAGATACCGGCTACATTAATACCGGAAGCTCCCTTTTCTTTAGCATATTCAATCAGCTGATCATCCTGGGCAGCAATGGCAATCATCTCTGAAATCAGAGGCTCATGGCCATGTACCATGATATTGACCTTATCCTCTTTGATAACTCCCAGGTTGGCTTCAAATTTCATGGCTGATTTCCGCCCGGTCTCTCCCGGCTCACCTGGCGTACCAAACATAATATCCTGGAGCTCGGTAGCTATCATTGATCCGCTCCAGCCATCTGCCAGGGCAGCCCGGGTGCCCTGCTTGAGAATATTTTTATAATCCTGATCAACCCCCATGGTGGAACGGTGCATTGTTTCCACCACTTCCCGGTCAATACCCCGGGGAGTTACTCCTTCTCTTTCCCAGAGCTCCTGACGCTTCTTGGGTGCCTTCTTGACAAAATCTGAATAACCTTCCTGGCGGCCAAAGTTAGCCAGAGCCCTTTCTCCTACCTCTTCTGCTATTTCATGCTTATCCTTACCTTCGGTCTCAATCTCAAAGAACCTGGCGACTTCCATAAGTTTATCAACATCTTTAATCTGATATCCTTCATTCTCCCCCCGAGCAGTTTCCAGAAAAGCTTTGACAACTCCCCGGCCATGGTCGGAGTGAGCAGAAGAACCTCCAGCAATTAGACGTACAAAATTTCTGGCCACAATGGTGGCTGCATCTGCTCCACAGGCCCCCACCTCCTGACGGCCTTCAATTATCCGGCAGGGACCCATATTACAGATTCTGCAGCAGAGGCCTTCGGTGCCGAATTTACAGTGGGGTGACTGCTGCTCATAGCGATCCCAGACCAGCTGGACATTGGCACTACTGGCACAATCCAGGGCCTGACACGAAGCTTTGTCAATCGCAACTTCGTTGGTATTTTCGTTCTTTTTCTTTTTAGACATTTAGCTGCCCTCCTTATTTTAATAACTGGTTGTGATAATGAATAAAATAATTTCTAACTTCAGCAAACTTCAGTAAAAAATTCTCGATGAGTTTAGCGGCAAGTTTCAGCATCTAAAATTCAACTATTTGCCCTGACACCAGCCCCCTTCTAAATAAGACAAAATTATACAAAAAAAATTATCGTAGATAAAATTAACCCCAAATATATGTGAATATGGAAAGAGCTCTCTGTTAAAGTCAGACAAATTTGTAATTGTTAAAAAATTAAGTCAGCCATCTTCACCAGCATAATGCACAATCCCACTGATTATTATATCAAATAATCACTGTTTGTCAAAGATAAATATTTTTTTCACAAAAAAGCAAAATATTTCACAAACAATTGCTAATAAATTGCCTTCAAAAATCAAATAAAATGATATTTATCTATATTATTCCAAATATAATCATGATTACCCTGCTATTTGGCCTTATTTTAACATATATGCCCGGCAAAAATCAACAGCAGGCCAGAATTTTTTATTAAATTTTTCACATTCTTAATCGTGATAATTGCTGATAATCTGACTCAGGTTTTGGCCTCCGGTAAGAGTTTAATTAAAAATCCCAGTGCTCACTGCTGCTGAAGAGAATTGGCAGTCCTCCGGTATGTAAAAACAGCACTTTTTTACTGCGAATCTGTTTTTTCTCCAGAAAATTCACCATACCACGGAAGGCCTTGGCAGTATAAACGGGATCCAGCAGAATGGCTTCCTCCCTGGCCACCCGGGAAACTGTCTCGATAAGATTATCCTCAATGATACCATAACCAGCACCAATGTAATCATCGAGCAAAATCAAATCCTGATAGATTAATTCTGCAGGAAGATTATGATGCTGACAATAATCTTTCAGGCATTCTTTTATCTCCTGCTCCCCCTGCTGACGGGTGGGTTCCACACTTATGCCGATTATCGCTTCAGCACAGCGGTGGAGATAGTTGCCAATAAGCAATCCAGCCTGGGTGGTGCCGGTTCCAGTGGCCAGAAAAATATAATCAAATCTCCCCTCCGACAGCTGGGCCTGGTGTTTGATCTCAGCGGCAGCCTCTACATACCCGTGAAGTCCGGCCCGGCCATAACCACCACCCTGAATCAGATAGGGTTTCTCTCCTCTGTTATTCAATTCCTGATAAACCTCTTCCATTTTTGCTTCCCGCTCTGACCTGCTGACAATCTCAAGATTAACATCCAGCAAATTGTAGAGAAAATAATTTCCCCGGTTTTTAATTTCCCGGGAATCATCTTCAGGCTTATTGAGCACCAGAGTGCAGTCCAGACCCTGCTGCAGGGCTGCCATGGCGGTCAGCCGGCAGTGATTGGAAAAGGTGCTGCCGCAGGTAATTAAATGGCGGGC
>SLJX01000004.1 GCA_007134885.1 Halanaerobiaceae bacterium | reverse complement strand
TTAAATATTATATCATAAATCAATTATATTTAAACGGATCTGTTAGTAAACAAGCAATTTAGCAATAATAATTTAGAGATTTAAAAAGTTAGCAATTGTTAAAAACAAAAATAGCTTAACATCATATAGGTAGGCATAAAAATTTCTATATTTCCCCACATGAAGTTAAGCCATTCTCATTTCTCAGGCTTACTATCAATTATTATCTTTGTTTAATATTATATATTTTCAAAAAAGTTTTGTCAAGACAAACATCATGATTACACTAAGAACATGATTTTTCTTCAATAAAATAAATAAAAACACAATTTTATATGTTTTTCCTGATTCTCATAGCTTCTTCCGGAGATGAAGTAATAATTATATTGAGCCCCATTTTGATCATTTTTTCTATCTCATAATTTTTATCTGCTCCGTAGACATTTATGTTAATGCCATTTTCTCGACATTTTTCAACCATTTGACTGTCTATAGAAAAATAATGAGCATGAAGATTTTTGATACCCAGATTAGCAGCATACTCCCAGGGTTGATATAACTTAGCATAATAAAGTATACCAGTTCTGGCATTAGATTCAAGATTTTTGATAATTTTCATACTATAATGGTTAAAACTAGAAAAAATTACCTGGTCTAAAAGATTAAATTTTTTGACCAGTGCAAGCGCTCTTTCCTCAAGCCCTTCATACCTGACTCTGCTATTTTTAAATTCAATGTTAATTACTCTCATGTTTTCTACAATTTCAAGTACTTCTCTTAAAGTTGGGACTCCTTCCTCTTTGTAACAGGGATCAAAATGGGTCCCCGCATCAAGTTTGCTGAGTTTTTCGTGAGAGGTGTCTTTAACCCATCCTTTTCCTGTTGTTGTTCTTTCCAGTGTCTCGTCATGAATAACAACGGGAATACCATCTGACGATAATTGAACATCAAATTCTACTCCATCTGCCCCCACTTCAACAGCTTTTCTGAAGCTGGCTCTAGTATTTTCAGGAGCTTTTTTAGAAAAACCTCTATGAGCCAGAATTAATGTTTTATTATTTTTCATAAAAATCTCCTTTAACTGATATTTTTAGATCATTGAGAAACTATTTAAACCACAGATCCTGTTTGCCGGTAGAAACTGCAAGCACTCCTTTTTCTATCAATTTTTTTACTTCTTCCTTTGTTCTAATTAAACCGCCTGCAATAATTGGATATTTAATATCTTTTTCCAGCCTTTCTATTAAATAAGGGGCAGCAATCCCTGGCAGAACTTCCAGAGCCGACGGTTTGCTGCTCTTTACCATATTTCTGCCAGTTTTAAGAGCATCTGAATCAAGCAAAAATAGCCTCTGTATTCCCATAAGATCCTGTTTTATAGCCTCCTGAACCAGTTTGCTTTTTGTAGAAATGATCCCATCACAAAGTTCATTAATGGCTAAAAATCTAACCGCTTGAACATCTCTAGCAAAACCCCTGACTAAATCCAGATGAATAAAAATTAATTTATCATTTTCCTTAATTACTTCTACCATACTATTGAGATTAAGAATACTCCCTCCCATTATCACTATCGCTATAACATCACTTTTAATAGCCTGGTAAAGTTCTTCCTCAGTTCTTATGCTAGCAATTACAGGATGTTCTTTAAAGTATCTTTCCAAATGCTGCATCCAGTTAATTCTCCTTTCAAAGAACTTAAAATAATTATATTCATTGAGCTTATATTTTTATATTATTTCAAGATAAACACCTCTTCTACCTCCTTATTTTTTAAAACTATTAGAAATAAATATAATTTTTCATAGCTTTTGGTTGACATAGCAGTAAATTATAAATATAATTATAACAAATAAATAATTCATCAAAGTAATAGGTCATAGACTTGAGACAGGCCTTATCCTTGAGCAAACGGCATTTTGCCCTGGATAGGTCTTTTTTATTTTCCAGGTTCTTCTTTAATAATACAAAATAACATCAAAAATAGTTTGAGTTTATAGTATAAGCTTAAAATATTTGATTCAGTTTAATTTTTTTAAAGGGAGGCATACAAAATTTCATGAGGCTAATAGATGATTTCAGTGCTTTTATTTTCGATCTTGATGGAACAATCTATCTGGGAGATAAACTAATAAAGGGAGCCAGTCAGGTAATCAGAGAGATAAAAGAACAGAATAAACCCTTTGTCTTTCTCACCAACAAACCGCTGGCCTCCAGAGAAGATTATGCCCGTAAACTCTCTGAATTAGGAATACCTGCTTCTGCCGGCAATATAATCACTTCTTCCTTTGTCACAGCCCGGTATCTTAAAAAAAATTCTCCCGGGGCCAGCTGCTATGTTGTAGGAGAAAGGGCTCTCAAAGAAGAATTAACCAGAGCAGGATTACAGGTAAAAGAACAAACAGACAGCATAGATTATTTGATTGCCTCCTTTGACCGGAATTTTCATTATGATAAATTAAATGATGCCCTGCAAATTCTTAAAAAGGGAGCAAGGTTTATCGCCACCAATCCAGATCGTACCTGTCCTGTTGAAAATGGAGAGATACCTGATGCTGCAGGTATGATTGGTGCCATTGAAGGTGTCACTGGAAAAAAAGTTGAGAAGATTCTGGGAAAACCTTCCCGGGAAATTGTAGAAACAGCATTAAAGCAAATGGGGTCACCAGACCCCCAAAAATCTCTGATGATAGGAGATCGCCTGGAAACTGATATAATTATGGGTAAAGAAAATAATCTTCAAACAGCTCTGGTCCTTTCAGGTGTCACTGACAGAAAAGCTCTGCATAATTCTGAGATAAAACCGGATTTTGTTCTTGAAATAATATTAGGCTTGATAGATTCTGTTTATGTGGTCTGAGGAAGCCCCGAAAGCAGAAATTGAAAGCAGTTACCATACAAAAGATGATATTTCTTGAAAATACCAGGAGGGAAAGCAGATATGGCCAAACTCTCTGCAGAATTTGACCGGATTGAAGAGGATATGAAGCAGTTAGTCACAGCAGTGGGTGAATGTCTGGAAAAATCGCTGGATTCTGTCTGCAAATATCTCGCTGAAGGTGAAACTGAAGAGGTTAAGAGGTTGACCGAAACCGCACACAGGAAAGAAAGCGAAAGAAAGCGAGGCCGATGATTACCGCCGGAAAATAATCCAGAATACTCTCAAGGGAAAGCTGATGCCTCATACCAGAAGTGATATGCTGCAGCTGGTGGAGTCAATCGATGATAGTGCCGATTCCGCCCAGGATATCCTTGACAGAATAATATTTCTGGGCTTAAAATTTGATCACCTGGACCAGAAACAGGTTAAAGAAATGCAGGAGCTGCTGCTCAAGCAGTTTTCTCAGCTTACCCAGGGTGTTGAACTATTATTTGGTGAGATGGATCAGGCCCTGGTCTATGCTCGAGAGCTGGAAGAAATTGAAACCCGGCTGGATAGTATCGAAGAAGAGATCACCAGAAAAATTGGCCGGATAGCAGAACTTGACACAGCAGACAAGTTAGCTCATCGCGATCTGGTAAAAAATATATCCGATCTGGCAGATATCATAGAGAATGTGGGAGACAGTATTGATATGATTGTCTCAATGAGAAAGGGTTAGAAGCAGGAGTTTGAGTATAACAGCCAGAAGCTAAAATATACCAGACAGAAAATTAGCAGATAGCAGCTGGAGGAGGCCAACTATGTGGTATTTACTTTCCGGAATATATCTGGGCGGAACCCTGGGGGCTAATGATGCTGCCAATATCTTTGGTACCGCTGTAATGACCCGGGTTATCAAATTTCACACTGCGGTGCTGCTGACCACCATTTTTGTAATAATCGGCTCCGGTCTGGAGGGCGCCGGAGGAATGGAAACTCTGGGTCAGCTGGCCGACCAGACCCTGCTGACAGCCTTTATCAGCTCGCTGGCTGCAGCCCTGACGGTTACCCTGATGACCCTGCTAGAGCTGCCGGTTTCCACCTCTCAGGCTGTGGTGGGGGCTATCATTGGCAGCAATCTCCTGGCCGGCAATGTGGACTTTGCCCCGCTGCTGCCCATCATCAGTGCCTGGCTCCTGACCCCGGTAGGGGCAATGATCATCGGTTATCTGCTCTATAAAGCCTACATTCTTTTTATTGAAGAACGTATTTCCGGCATGAGAAGATTTGAAAGCTTTGTCCGGATAGGCCTGATAGTCTCGGGAATCTATGGAGCCTATTCTTTAGGAGCCAATAATGTGGCCAATGTTATCGGGGTATTTGTGGAAGCCGGGATGTTCGAACCTCAGCTGGGAGGAGTTATTGGGGGAATGGCCATCGGTCTTGGGGTCGTTTACAGCAGAGGAGTAATGCACACAGTAGGCAAGAAAATTACCGGGTTAACACCTCTGATGGCCCTGATAACGGTCCTGTCTCATTCCGTCACCCTCTATATATTTGCCCGGATTGGTATACCTGTATCCTCCTCTCAGGCCATCGTGGGGGCCGTCCTGGGAGTGGGCCTGGTAAAGGGAGTCAATATGCTGGACTGGAACATGACCCGGAAAATTCTCTTTGGCTGGCTGGGAACACCTTCCGTGGCTTTAGTGGTCGGGATAATTTTAAATCAAATAGCTTTCTGGCTGCTGTTTTAAAGCCAGCCCAGGCCAGTATAAATGAGGTGAAAAGTTGTGTACTATGCCGGAATTGGCAGTCGGACGACTCCGGCTGAAATTCTTGACTTAATGAAAAAATTTGCTCAAAGGGCAGCCCAGCAGGGCTGGATCCTGCGCAGCGGGGCTGCCCCGGGAGCCGATGCTGCCTTTGAAAGAGGAGCCGATGCTGCCCGGGGAAAAAAGGAAATTTACCTGCCCTATGATGATTATTGCGGCCGCTCGATCCGGGAAGAAGGTGTTTTTGTCCCTAAGCTGCTGGAAAATTATCAACAGGCCGTGGAACTGGCCGAAAAATACCATCCGGACTTTGCTGCCCTGGATGAATATAAAGAGCATATCATCAGAGATGGATATCAGGTGCTGGGCCAGGATCTAAAAACTCCGGTTAAGCTCATTATCTGCTGGACTGTCGATGGCTGCCTCAGCCATCAGGAGCGTACAGCTCTAACAGGAGGCACCGGACAGGCAATCTCCCTGGCCAGCGAGCGCAATATTCCTATCTACAATTTACAGCTTACCGCTCATAGAGAGAAGTTAATTTCCTGTCTGGATGAGAAAACCAGCCTGATCGAGCTGCTCGATTAAAATCAATTTAATCAGTTACAAATAAGTTTCAAATCAGTTAAAAAATATTCTGCAACCATCAACGGTTGTCAATCCGTCAGCCTCTTATTAATTATCAGCTATTAACTGTTAACCAGCCAGCCATTTTAGGGCTACAGCAGTAAAAAGGGCAGCACCTATCCAGAAAACATCCTCGTCCACATCGAATTCAGGGTTATGGTGAGGAGCATCCGTTCCCTTCTCCGGATTAACACTGCCCAGGCCAAAGAAGGTTCCTGGAACCTCCTGGAGAAAGAAAGCCATATCCTCTCCTCCCATGGTAGGTTGGCTGATTTCCACCACATTTTCTTCTCCCAGCATTTTCCCGGCTGTTTCAATAAAAAGTTCGGTAAAGTCAGCGTCATTTTCCAGCACCGGGGGCCCGTAGGTATACTCAAATTCATAATCCGCGCCCATTTCCAGACAGACTCCCTCAATTACATCTTCAATAAATTCCGGGAGCTGCTCCCTGGTCTCTGAACTTAAACTGCGAACTGTACCGGAAAGTTCTGCCTCTTCAGCAATAATATTAAAGGCCGAGCCCGCCCGGAATTCACCTATGCTGACCACAGCTGAATCCAGGGGATCTATCCGCCGGCTGACAACATTCTGCAGGGAGGATACTACCTCGGCTCCCACAACCAGAGCATCAACCGTCTCCTGGGGCTTGGCCCCGTGACCACCCTTACCCCGGATTCTTATGTTAATTTTATCGGCAGCCGCCATTAAAGGTCCCTTCCTGTAACCCACCTGACCACTGGGCAGTGACCAGATGCTGCCGATATGGGTGCCAATGATGGCATCAACTTCGGGTTCATCAGTAAACACTCCCTCTTTCAGCATGGCCTCTGCTCCTTCACCAATCTCCTCAGCCGGCTGGAAGATAAACTTCACCTGTCCGGAGAAACTGCTGCGATACTCCTGTAAAAGCCCGGCTGCTCCCAGTGCCATGGCCATATGGGCATCATGACCGCAGCCGTGCATTTTACCATCGTGCTGAGAGGCATAATCTCTGCTGCTGCTTTCCTGAAGATTGAGGGCATCCATATCAGTCCTGATGGCAATTGTTTTCTTTTCCGGAGATTCCTGCTCTCCCTGGATGACCGCAGCAAATCCGCTGCCTCCATAATTCTTCTTAATCTCAACTCCAAGTTCTTGAAGTCTTTCTTTTAAGTAGGTTTCTGTTACCGGTAGGTCAAAACCAGTTTCCGGATGCTGATGAAGATACCGCCGCCATTCAACAATCTCCTGATTAATTTCCTGGGCCTTCTTTTTAATCTCATCTGAATTCATATATGTGCCGTTATCGGCCTTCCTCCTTTTTATTAAAAGATTTCTTTAGTAATTAATTCTTTATCCAGCAATAAAAACCTTCAATACAGCAATAAAAACCTCAATACAAAAAAATAAACCTTTCCCGGGAATTTCTTTGAGAAAGGTTTACTCTTTCAAATTATGTTTATTTTGCTTAACAATTTTATTTGCCGTTCTTTGACTGCACAGCATTATGATGTCCTCCGCATTATTCTCAGTCTCCTTTAAAATTTTTGTTAAACTTTAAAAATATCAGGTCTGTTATTATGATGGCTTTTCTGAGATAATATGTTCTCCCGCTGAAGATGATTATCCTTCTGGACCAGCAGCATCATTTCAGCAATCATTTTTATCATCCCCCTTTTATTTCAATTTATTCTAATTTATTTTAATTCTTTAAATTAAAGCAGCAGGTTGCGGTCCTGATCTTTCTGAAAATCAAAACGGCGGGCTCCCTTAGCATCCCTTTGTTCTTCTCTCCAGAGCAGCTTTTCCTGCTGTAATAAGCCCATCTGCCTAGCAAACATTTATTTCACCTCCCAAAAAAATTAAACTTCTCTCTTTAAGAAATCAAAGCGGCGGGTTCCTTTACTGTCCCGCTGCTGTTCCAGCTGACGGAAGTTCTCCTGGCTAACTATAATTGTACTTTCCAGCATTTTTATCTCCCCTTTCTTGATTTCTACTTATATTATAAAGGATTAAATAAATTTTGTCAAGCTTAATATTAAAATATTTAATATTTATATTAATTATATTCATTTATGGTTCCTTTTTATTAAATTATTTTAATGAAATGCCGTTTTAAATGTCCATTATTTCAGGTTTAATGGCATTATATTAAATTTATTAGTTTTATTATTGCATATATTGATTTTTTGTTATATATTTTGACCTGATTGTAAATTTAATTTTATTTTTGAGTAAATTTATGCTTTTAGGCAGGGAAAATTTAAACCAGAAAAGTAAAATAGGATAGACTTTTTCTTCTGAGTTTAACTTTAAAATAAAAAAACCGCTTCCCAAAAAATCGAGAAGCGTAACAGGTTGGGCTGCATTCTCTCCCGGCAGCATGGTATCCAGTTTGGAGCAGGAAGCACATCTGGATCTGGAAAAGCCTGCTGGTCCCCTTTATCAATACATTGTCCAGCTTCGCCAATAGATTAGCTCCTTTAGTGAATTATTTTTCTAATTAATCGTCCTATGATTATTAAAATATGATTATATAAAATTAAATAACTTTCCTGGGCCTGTATTCGTTGTTATGTCAAGATTTTTTCGTTCTGATATGACTGCCGCCAGCAGCAGTAAAAAACCTGAATTTTAACTGTTATGCTTGCATTTTAGCCCAATTTGTTATATTCTTAAAATGAATTTTCTCCGATATAGTGAGCAATAATACCATCCTTTTGCGACATTTTTAACATGTTTTTGGGCCATTATAATATTATTAGGAGAGGGTATTTTAATGATTGAATTCGACCAGAAAGATATTAAAAAAATTCGAACCATCAAAGTTTTTATTGATGCCGCCTCCCAGATTATCGAAGAAGAGGACATCGAAAGTGTAACAATTAGAAAGGTAGCAAAGATTGCTGGTTACAACAGCGCCACCATCTACAACTATTTTGATAACTGCAATCAGCTTATTTTTTTTGCTGCCACCAAATTTCTTAAAGATTATGTCCAGGAAATGCCGGGCTATATTGCCCGGGGAGATAATGAACTGGAAAAACTGATCCTGATGTGGGAATGTTTCTGCCTCCATTCCTTCCGCAAACCTAAAATATTTTACGCCATCTTTGCCGATGACATTGGCGGTCGTCCTGGAAATCTGTTAAAAAATTACTATCAGCTCTATCCTGAAGACCTGGGCAGCCCGCCAGAAGAATTAATACCCATGCTGGTTGAAACCAGACTGTCTCGCCGGACCTCAATTTCCATGGAACCGGTGCTGGAAGCAGGTTTTTTCTCCGAGGAAACTGCTTCAGAGATAGATGAAGAAATACGACTAGTTTATCATGGCATGCTCTCCCTGATCATCAACAAAAGAATTAAATGTGAACCGGAGGAAGCCACCAAGCGCATCATGAGGCATATCAGGAGAATATTTTATTATGCCGCAGAAAGGGAAAACCAGAACCAAAAAGAAAGAACTCCAGTTAGCAAGGTTAAGCAACAGTAAGCTTAAACTAATTAATCAAGTAAAGTTTTTATCTTTAGCTCCGCTGCAAAAAGTCATTTTACAGGCAATTTGATTGATAGGATAACTGATATGTCGGAGCCACAGCCGAACCTAAATAGCCTCCCATGGTCTGAGCTGCAGCCAAAAACCAGGCTGCTCAAAATCCAGGTTGCTGTCTTTCCAACAGAAAGAAGGTTTTCAGTTAGGAAAATCCTTCCGAAACCCCCATAACATTATAGAGAAATATTGCTCCGAAAACTATTAAAACAATAAAAAGGCTCATAGCTGGCCTCCGGTCCAGGGCATTAAAGAGTTGAGCTGGAGACCTCATTTTGATCTTGAATACTCAGAGAAAGGTGAGCATGACAGCCCTGATCAGGAAATGGCTGAAAACATAAATAACGGCATACCTGGAGTTTATGGCGTAGGAGGAAATAAAATCCCCAATGATGACATCCTTCCGCCAGGTATAAATAATATCATAGAGCAGCAGTCCGGCTGCCAGCAGGACTGAGAGAAAAACTGCCGTTCTGGCCTGGGCCCAGAAACCGGCTGCCCTCAGCATCAAATAAAGCAAAATCAGGATGGCAGATTCGCCCGTCAGACCCGAAACAGCAAAGATAAAACCAAAATTCCAGCCCGGATCATAACGATAATAGGCGGAAAAGAAACCCTCTTCCCGGGATTTAACCCAGCCTGTTCCATTAAAGATCGAAGTGCGCTGGGGGAAAATAAAGAGTTCAACTTTGATTTTATCACCGGGTATTCCAGCCCACCGTCCCACCGCGTATCTACCCAGCTCCTGACTAAAATACAGCAGATAAGCCAGAAAAAGATAACTTATGATCTCAATGATCATCAGCATGGTCTGCTAACATCCCCTTTGCTCAAATCAGTCCGGACCAAATTTCAGCAGCCTTTACCCTCCAGCCTGTCAATGCGATGATCGACTTCTTTCAGTTCCTGCCGCCAGCAGTCCCGCCAGTGCCTGTTCTCAAGCAGCCAGCTTCGGGCCGCCCGGGCCTGCTTTAAAGCTTCAGCAAAATCAGACTGCTGATGTTCCAGAAATTTAGCCAGCTCAATTCTGGCAAAAAGTTCGCCTCGTTTTTTCTTTATCATCTGCTGCCAGATTGCCGCCGCTGCCTGCCAGCTCTCAACCCTTTTATACTGCCAGCTCAGATTTTTTTCAATTTTTACCAGCAATTTTCTATCCACCCGGCTTTTCCTTCGGGCCTGCTGATAGGATTTTTCCAGACACTCAATGCTGGCCTGCCTGCGATTTTCTCTTTCCAGTATCCGGCCCAGATTATAAAGCTCCTGAGGAGACAGGCGGTCATAATCCACCATCCCGGCTGTCCTCTCCAGATGCACAGCCAGAGCTACCAGTGAAATTATATCAAGCCTGTTATGATGCAGAACCGGTTCCAGCAGGCTTATGTCCTTCTCTCTGAGATAGGAAAAATAAAGCTCCGGCACCTCACTGCCCTCAATATCACCCCTGCGACTAAAATTTAAAAGCTGCCTCTCCAGAGCTTTCAGGGAACAGGAAGGCAGATGTTTCCAGAGACTGCGGCAGGGATGTAAAAGATCCAGATGGTATTCTGGAGCGGGAAAGCTCAGGCGGTTCAGAACAAACCGATTCTCCAGCAGTGGGAGATCAAAACTCTTACCATTAAAACTGACCACTGCTCTTTTCTCTTCCAGCCGGGAGCAGACCGCCTGCAGTTGATCCGGCTCTTCCTCAAAATCCCGCATGAGATGCTGCTCCAGAATAAATTCATCTCCGCTGAAATAGCCCAGACCCACCAGAAAAACCACGGTTCCGGTGCCCCCGGAAAGACCGCTGGTTTCCGTATCGAGAAAAATCAATTCCTCTCTCTCAGGATTATAACCTCCCCAGTCTTTAAACAAAAATTTAGCCTGCTTCAGAGGCTCCTGATTCAGCTCCTCCAGGGCATAGCATCCCTGCTGAAAATCAGGCTTATAGATCTCCCGGTGAAAAAAATAAGCTTCTCCATCTGCTGCGGCTGATCCGGTAGAAACATGAGAATTTCCTTTTACACTATCATTGTTTTTTTTCTGATTCCGGGACTTCTGACCCGGTAGATTGCGGAGCTGTTCTCTGAAATCCATAGTTATCTTCCCTCTCCCAGGCATCTAAAATTAAAACAGCGTGCTCCTTGGCTCTCAGACCAACCTCGCTGCCCGGCCCGACACAGGAAGGGCAGCCCTGCTGACAGGGACAGTCCTCCACCAATTCCCGAGATCTCTCCAGCAGTCGACCATGGACCCGGAACATCTTTTCGCTTAAGCCAATCCCGCCGGGATAGCTGTCATAGAAAAACACCGTGGGCAGTCCGGTGTGGGGGGAACGAACCTGAACTGTGTCCTTAATATCCCGGGGATCAGATAATAAAAACAGAGGAGCAATATTGGTAATCAGGTTGGCCAGCCCTAAAAGTCCGTTCTCCAGGGCCTCACGGCCCAGCTTCTCTCTCAGGCGAGCCGGGACCGTGAACCAGTAAGCCGAGGTATGCATCTCCTGCTCCGGCAGATTAATGTCCCCATATCCTACGTTCTCATGGGTATTAAACTTGACCTTTTTAAACATGGTGGCCCGGGCAGTGACCGAAACTTCACCCCAGGCATAGCTGTAATCTCCCTCTCCTGCAGTTTCAAACTCCTCCAGCACCCGGAGGTCAACGGCCAGAGAGGCGTCAGTGTAATAATTAACATCGACCTCCTCCACCAGAGCCCGTCGGTCCTCAAAATCCAGTTCCTGAACCTGATACTGACCGGCACCGTGCAGGTAGATGGCCTTCTCATGAATCGTGGTGGGGGCACTGAAATAATCAACTCTGCCGATAACCTGATGGCGGTTATCGGTGGTATCAATTACGGCAAAGTCATCGCTGGCTGCACTCCTCAGGCTGATATCAGCAGCAGGATATTTATCTGCCATCCAGTAATAGCGCCCCTGGCGGCGGCGGAGAACCCCTTCTTCCTCAAGATATTCTAGAATTTCGGGGGTTGACTCTACCCCGAAAATTTCGTCCTCCTCAAAGGGAAGTTCAAAAGCCGCACACTTCAAATGGGACATTAAAATCAAGAGATTGTTAGGATTGATCAGCCCGCTCTCCGGAGGTTGCTGGAAAAAATATTCGGGATGATTGATAATATATTGATCCAGCGGACTGGAGGAAGCTACTAGAATTGTCAGCGATCTCTCCCGGCCCCGGCCAGCCCGACCGGCCTGCTGCCAGACCGAAGAAATTGAACCGGGGTAACCGGCAATCAGACAGGCTTCCAGCTGACCGATGTCAATCCCCAGCTCCAGGGCATTGGTGCTGACGACCCCCAGTATTTCTCCCTCCCGCAAACCTGCTTCAATCTCCCGCCTTTCTCCCGGCAGGTAGCCGCCCCGATATCCTCTGACCTTCCGGGAGGAGGGCAGCTGCTCTTTGAGATAGGATAAAATCAGCTCGGTATTAAGCCTGGTCCTGGCAAAAACAATGGTAGAAATTTCATTCTGCAAAAGCCTCCGGGCTAAATTTTTGCTCTCCAGGACGTAACTTTTTCTAATGCCCAGCTCCTGATCAACGACCGGGGGATTATAAAAGAGAAAATCCCGGGGACCGGAGGGTGCGCCGTTTTTCGAAACCACCTCCACCTCCGTTTCGGCCAGCCGGGAAGCCAGCTCTCCGGGATTGGCGATGGTGGCCGAGGAAAAGATAAACTGGGGATCAGAGCCGTAGAAGCTGGCAATTCTTTTTAATCTTCTCAAGACATTGGCCACGTGGCTGCCAAAAACTCCCCGGTAGCTGTGCATTTCATCGATAACTATATAATTGAGATTTTCAAATAATTTAACCCACTTGGTGTGATGGGGCAGGATGCCGGTGTGCAGCA
>SLJX01000035.1 GCA_007134885.1 Halanaerobiaceae bacterium | reverse complement strand
CCCAAAATAAGGAGGGAAGAATTTTGTTAAACAGAAAAAACTTATTTTCTGTTATTGCTGGCATTGTTATTCTGACATTCATCGCCACTGCTGGTGCTGCTGCAGTTGAAATTGACCTGGAAGGCATTGAAGAGATTGAAGGCCTCTATATGTATGATGAAATAACAGATATGGATGCTCATGAAGCCATGAGAGAGAGGGTAAGAGAAGATGCTGTTCCCATTGCTGAGGATGCTGTCCCTGAAGAGCCAATTGAAGTAGCCATGATCTATCCTGCTCTGGATCTCTCTGACTCCTGGGCCAGAGGTTATCAGGGCTTTATTCACAGAATGGATGAACTGGAAATCCCCTATGACATGGCAACAATGGGTTCAGGGCATGCCCAACACGATGTTCAGCGCTCTCATCTCGAGACAGTCTTGGTAATGGAATATGATTATGTCATTGTTGGACCTACCGAGCTTTATGTGCAGCAGGATGCTATTCAGGAAATTGTCCAGCATCCGGACATTGAAGTTATTGTCTGGAACTACAGTACCCCATTAAAAGAATGGGGGGAGAGCCGGGAAGAAGGACAGCCCCTTTCCTGGGTAGCCTTTGACCATCTTAATGGTGCCCAGATGCTGGGAGAGTATATTGTTGAAAACTATGATCCTGACAAGACAGCGATGATGATGTATGGAGTTCCTGGCTCAACTTCAGCTATGAGAGGCTATGCTCAGAAGCAGATAATGGAAAATCACGGCATGGATGTTGTCTATGAACATTATGCTGACTGGGATAGAGAATTAGCCTATAATGCCACTCTCGATGCTGCTCCAGCATATGAAGTGGACTTTATTCACTCTACCAGCACAGCCATGACCTCTGGTATAATTTCTGCTCTTGGCGAAGTTGGCATGCAGGAAGATGTCGTTGTTAACGGCTGGGGTGGTGGCTCTGAAGAGCTTGAATATATGACTGAGGGCCTGATAGAATATACTGTCTTTAGAAATCAAGATGACTGGGGAGTTGTACTGGCTGAGATGATTAAGCTTGATCTCGAAGGCCGGACCGATGAGATTCCTCTGGCCTATTCTGGAGAAATGCAGGTAATTGACCATACCATGAGCGAGGAAGAAATTAATGAACTTCTTGAACATGGATTCCGCTACAGCAGGGAAGAAATGGGCTTATTCTAATCTTCAGATAGAAAACTAAAAACTTAAATGAGGGGAAGGGTGAATTCCTTTCCCCTCATTTAATATGTGAATAATAATTGGCAGTAATAATATTATGTCAGACAATATAATAATCCCAGGTTATCCCCAATCACCATGGAGGTATTAAAATGAATAATAACGATGCTCCCTTTTTAAAAATGAAAGGCATAGTGAAAAGATTTGGTGCCCTTACAGCAGTTGATAATGTTGATCTAGCTGTAGATCGCGGGGAAGTGCTGGCTCTGGTAGGTGAAAATGCTGCTGGAAAATCCACTTTAATTAAAGTGCTTACAGGAGTGTATCAGGCTGATCAGGGGGAAATCTTTATTGAAGGAGATAAAGTTGAGATAAACAATAGAAAAGATTCTCAAAAATTCGGAATTGAAGCCGTTTATCAGGATTTAGCCCTGGTGCCTCAGCTGGATGTTCCTGGAAACCTGTTTTTAGGTAAAGAACCTCCCAAAAAAATTCTAGGAGGACTTTTTAAAGTAATAGATAATAAAAAGCTGGAAGAACAAACCCGGGACATTTTGAAAGACAACTTGAATATGGAGATTGAAAATTTCAATGACCCAGTGATAAATCACTCAGGCGGACAGCAGCAGTCGATAGCTATTGGTAGAGCCCTGGCCTCTGAATGTGATTTAATAGTTATGGATGAGCCCACAGCCTCCCTGGGTGTTGAAGAGATAGATATGACCTTTGAAATTGTCAGACGGCTCAAGCAAAATAATGTAGCTGTTATCTTTATATCCCATAATCTGGAGCATGTTTTTGAGGTTTGCGATAAGGTTCTGGTTATGCGCATGGGAGAAAGGGTGGGATATATGGATATTGAAGATGCTACCCGAGAAAGACTGGTAAGCTTGATGGTCCACGGCAGAAATGAAGAAGAGAAATCAGAAAAATCTGTGGCAAATAAGACGGTATAGGTTGCGGTAAAAAAACTCGAATGAAAACAAGCTAATAAAGCAGAAAATTTCATAATTGAGGAGGGGATTGATTTGGATAAAAGCACTCAAACTTCTGGCAGCAAAGATGAACTTCATATTTTTGGCAGGCCCTGGACCTATCAGGTAGAAAGACTGGGACCGATAGCTGCAGTTATTATCTTTGGAGCGGTTGTAGGTATTATTGAGCCCCGCTTTTTATCTGCCCGAAACGTTATAAATGTATTATATCAGGCAGCCACCTATATAATTCTGGCAGTGGGAATGACCTTTGTTATCACCGGGGCCGGAATAGATATCTCGATAGGCTCCATGCTGGCATTAACCGGGATATTGATGGTATTTACTATTGAGTACACCCCCATACCTCCCTGGCTGGGCATCTGGGTTGCCCCTCTCTCGGGGATGGTTCTGGGCTTATTAAACGGCCTCTTTATTACCAAGCTTAAAGTTCCTGACTTTATAGCTACCATCGCGACTATGATTGGCTATCGAGGTGTTGTGCTGATAATGGCAGGTGGAGTTGTCCATTACCGGTTTCCCGCTGCCGTTAGATTTCTGGGAGCTTACCGTTTATTTGGCCTGATTCCTATTTCAATTTTAGTAGCATTTGCTATCGGGGCTTTAGGATACTATGTTTACAATAACACCTATTTCGGCAGATATACCGCTGCCCTGGGCGGAAACCGGGAATCGGCCATTCTGGCTGGAATTGAAGTCGATAAATATAAGATTTTGACCTACGTTTTTATGGGTTTTCTGGCAGGTGTTGCTGCCCTGGTAACCATCGGCCGGCTTGATGCCTTTCATGCCACCTATGGAGAGTTCATGGAAATTGATACCATTGCTGCTGTTATTATTGGAGGAACAGCCCTTTTTGGAGGTTATGGCCGGGTCTGGGGTTCAGTTTTTGGTGCTCTTTTGATGTCAATGGTGGTTAATGGAGCAGTGCTGCTTGGATTCCCCTATTTCTACCAGTATGTACTGGTGGGGATTGTTATACTGGTAGCGGTTTCAATTTACACCTTCCTTGGAACCCGACGTACAACCTGATTCATTAACATTTTCAGCAAATTTTTGGAGTTTTTGAAACTCACAGGATAAAAACAGGGCAAACCGTGCTGTGATTGAAAAATTCAGCAGGATATTTTACAAAATTTT
>SLJX01000108.1 GCA_007134885.1 Halanaerobiaceae bacterium | reverse complement strand
CAAAAAATTAAAAAAAATAACAATGAGGCAGGGGAAAATAATAGCCAGAAAGCTATTGAAGTCAGGAATTTAAAAAAACACTACGGAGAAGTTAAGGCAGTTAATGGGATTTCATTTTATGTTAAAGAAAATCAGGTATTTACATTGCTTGGACCTAATGGGGCCGGGAAAACTACCACAATAGAGATTTTGGAAGGTTTAATGGAAAAAGATGGAGGAGAACTATATTTTTTTGGGGAACGCTGTCAGCGGATTGGGCGGCGACAAAAAGAAGAAATCGGGGTTCTGCTGCAGCAGAACAATTTTGTGGAGTTAACTCAGGTGGAAGAATTGCTGGATTTGTTTGCTTCTTTTTATTCTACAACCATACCGGCAACTGAGATTCTAGATATTGTGGAACTGCAGGATAAGGCTGAGGCTTATGTAGAAGACCTTTCCGGGGGCCAGCAGCAGCGGTTAGCTATTGGGCTGGCTCTTATTAATGACCCCAAGATACTTTTTTTAGATGAACCGACTACTGGACTTGATCCTCAGGCCCGTCGAAATATCTGGCAGTTGATTCAGAATTTGCGCAGTCAGGGTAAAACTATCTTTTTGACTACTCATTATATGGAAGAAGCAGAGGAATTATCGGATTATGTTTATATTATGGATCGGGGAGAAATAATTGCCCGGGGGACTCCCCTGGAATTAATTGCTAAACTAGATCGAGAGAATATTATTGTTTTTGCCGACAGGAATTTGCAGGGAGATTCAATATCTGAACTGGAAAATATTTTTCCTCAGGTTGATGTTGATGATGAGCAGGTAGAGCTGCATGTAAAAGATCTTTCTGAATCGATGGCAAAGTTATTCGACTGGAGCAAGAAACAAGAGCAGACTCTGGATGAGCTGCGGATTCGTCGTCCTAACTTAGAAGATGTTTTTCTGGATCTGACTGGCAAGGAGTTGAGGGAATAATGAAGGCCAGTCTAAAAATATTCAAACAAAATTTACGACAGTATTTCCGGGACCGCTCTAATCTTTTTTGGAGTTTAATGTTTCCGGTTATTTTGTTAATAATTTTAGTCCTGATTTTTGGAGGCCAGCAGGATGAAAGGATTACTATGCAGATTAGTCTGGTATCCCTGGAGGAAGAAGGTGAATCAGATAGCCGGGAAGGTATTTTTGCCTGGTCTGAAGAAGTAGAAGAAATTTTTCTTTCTATTCAGGCTGAGGAAGATCAGCAGTGGTTGAACCTGCATCTTCCCCAGGAAAATGAGGACCGGGAAGAGTTTTATGAGCAGGAAATGAAATTGCTGGCTGAAGGAGAGCGGCATGTGGTGCTGGTTATTCCTGGTGAATTTAATGAGCAGGTGATGAACAAAATTGCCTATCAGTATCATGAAACTGGTGAAGCCCCTCCAGCCGGCAGGATGACTGCTTATTATAGACCGGAGAACCAGTTATCAACGATAGCTGCTGATATTACTGAGGGAATAATTAGTGAAATTAGCCGGCGATTCAATATCTTCAGCGGCATGACAGCTCAAGAGGAACTGCTGGAGGTTAGTCATCAAGAAATTGAGGCTTTTGCTGAGCCAGGAGAAAGGCAGACAGGTTTTTCTATGACAGATTACCTGGTGGCAGGTATTATTGTTATGACCGTATTTTCATCGGGAATGGAAATTTTAGTTGCAAAAATTTCTCTCCGGCGAGATAAAGGAATTTTACGCCGTTATCAGGCAACCCCTGTTAAGATCAGTCAGTTTTTCAGCGGTTTATTTCTCTATATTGGGGTAATCACTGTACTGCAGATTGCAGTTGTTTATGGGGTAAGCCGGATTTTCTTTGATTTTACAGTTAATATATTTCAGCCCTCAGCACTGGCTTTTATTGGTTATGCCTTACTGGTCTTTTTGGCTCTAGGTTTTTTAGTGCTTTCTCTGGTTGATAATGGTCAGGCTGCCCGGGGTCTGGTGCAGGGACTTTTTTATCCTCTTTTGTTTCTGGGAGGAGCCTTTTTTACCGTTACCGGACTGCCTGGTTTTTTGCAGCTGATTGTGCGGCTTAACCCGGTGACTTATTTAATTAACGGTCTGCGGGATACACTGGGCATTTTCAGCAGCCCAACTCCAGCTTATCAAAATTTGCTTGTGCCGGGAATATGGTTATTGTTAGCTCTGGTGGTAACTTTTATGAAATTCAGCTGGTCGGCAGGGAGGAAAAACAATGGTAACTAATTTGGGTAAGCAGTTTGTTAGGCTGACGAAGACTTTAACCCTGGCCTTTTTTCGCAACCGGCAGGCAATGTTTTTTGTCCTGATATTGCCGCTGATCTTTATGTTCATTTTTGGTTTTCTTTACGGCGGGGGAGGCGAGAGGGTATTTACTGTGGCTTTTTATTTAGATGAATCTGCTGAAGAGGGCGGAGAGCTGTGGCAGGAGATAATCAATCAACGGGAGGGTCTGACTTATCAGCTGGTGGAAGCCAGGGAAAAGGGTGAGGAATTAGTCCGAAATCTGGAGGCCGATGTTTTCCTGGTAAGGGAAGGAAATTCTCTGGAAGCTTTTTATCATCCAGCTCGACTGGAAGATAATCCGGAGCTGCAGCAGCAGGTGGAAGCTGTAGCTGCTGAATATGACCGGGAACGGACTGGTTTGCTTGATATAATGGCGGTGGAGAAAGCGGAGCTGGAAGGAGCTGACGGCTCTGTAAGTCCGCTGGAATTTATGTTTCCCGGCTTAATTGCCCTGGGCCTGGCATCGTCAGGACTTTTTGTCTTTGCCGAAGCTTTTCTGGATTATCGCAAGAAAGGTGTTCTAAAGAGGATGGTGGCCTCTCCAATGTCGAAGACTGTTTTTATTTTAGCTTTGATGACCAGCCGCTTTCCCCCGGCTTTATTCAGTTCTGTGGTAGTCTTACTGATGGGTTATCTGTTCTTCGGTGTCACCTTCAGCATTAACTGGCTGGCCTTTTTGCTGTATTTAGTGGTAGGGCTGGTTGTTATGATGGGCTTTGGTGCCTTGATCACCCTGATTGCCAGAACAAAGGAAAGTGCCTCCCAGGTTGCCAGTGTATTTTTAATTACAATGTTATTTTTCTCCGGCATTTATTTCCCCGTGGAATTTTTGCCTGTTTACTTTCAGAGGATCAGTGTGGTGCTGCCGTTAAGTTACCTGGCGCGAGGTCTGCGCTTTATCATGGGACTTGAAAATTTGGCGGGCAGCTTATTTATCCTGGAAACGCTGGGTTTATTTGCTGCTTCTCTGGCAGTCATTATTTTGCTGGTTAATATCAGCGATTGGGCTAAGGAAGTTTGAAGCAGTTGAAGGTAT
>SLJX01000052.1 GCA_007134885.1 Halanaerobiaceae bacterium | reverse complement strand
TTCTGATCCCTAACTTAAAGGTCCTGTTTAATGTCTCTTGATGTCTCTTAATTCGTCATCCGGACAGAAAATCCTCCTTCCAAGACCAGCAAATAATTTATACTCTTTACTTAAAAATATTTGACTTGAGCGAGTAAATTTAGCTGGTGAAAACAAAAAAAATAACTGCAAATGTTGCAGTTAAAAATATCCTGATCATCCGTCATAGTTCTTGATAAACTTATTCAGCTGCAATTCTAATTCTTGCCAGGTCGAATTTAGATCAAAAACTAAACTCTTTAATTCCTTCCAATTTAAATCATAAGAATATGCATGTTCTTTTCTTTAACCATCTGATTTAATAAATCTTTATGCCATCTATCTCCTGATAAGTCATAATCCTCATCTATATTTTTAGCTATTAAAGAAAATATGTTTTCCACGCCATTGTAGAAAGAATGAAGAATTGCCGCTAAAGCTGCAATATCATTAATATTAGGACTATTCTTTTTAGCATCTTCTATCAATTTTTTATAATCCTGAAGCAGCTTATTTATCTGTTTAATTTCAAATTTAATTTTGTGAGTTATATTATTAGCCGACATGAATAAGTTCTCCCTCTTCCTCAAGCAATTCAGCAAAATCATCAGCTTGATCAAGATTGACCAGATCCACAGAATGTTCTAATTCTATAATTAATTTGCCTATTAAAGAAAAATATTCTCCCTCAGGACAACCTCTTATAGCTAAATCAATATCAGCATTTTTCCCATCTTCACCTCTAGCCAGAGAACCAAATAGATATATCTCTTTACAACCCGCATCTTTTAAAATTTTGACAGCTTTATCTATATCTTTCTTATATTCATCCCGAATCTCTGTTTTTCCTGTCATAACTACAAACACCCCACATTGAGCTTATTTGGATAAATTATGACATATTTTGAAAAGAATATCACTCTCTTTCTCACTAGCCTCACCACGAGCATAGGAATCATAAATACCTGCTTTTTCTGTATTGTGTTTTTCAGGATTGTTTTTATCTTCTTCTTCATAATTTTACTTGCCTTCACTAAAAATCCACCCCAACCCACATTCCAGCTTGAGTAATTTCCCATACCCTGCCAAACCATTCAGCTATTTAATCTCAATTTCAACCGGTTCCGCAGTCAGGCTCTTCCTTTGATCTGTCAGCCAGCCTTCCAGACTGTAAATTCCCGACTTTAATCCTGAAGTATTTACCCGGGCCGACCAGCTTACAACCTCTCCCGGCTCCAGCTCAATTCTCTCAATAGCCTGGGTAAACATCTTGCCCCTCGACCACTTAAAAACCACCGAGCCCCCTTCATCAAGCAGCTCAAGCTCAAACTTCTGCCCGGTATTAAAGGTAAAGGAAGCAGTTCTCTCAGTGAAATTTTTAAGATTAACCTCAACCTCGAAAGAATCACCTCTGCTGACTTTCCGCGTTTCAGGAGCTAAGACTAAATGCATACCTCTCCTTTCCTCAACTTCATTTTTCTTATCTGTTTCAAACAGCTCCTCAAGAGCAGCAAAATCATCATCTTCCAGGAAGATTTTAGCCAGTTTAAAGGGTATTAAAATATCATCATTAACCTTAATCGGAGCTGCCTCCAGTTCGTACTTTTCATCTTCGGATCGAACCTCTTTTTCTCCAGACCTGATCAGCATATGCCTGTCTTCCAGATGAAAGATAAAATAATCTTCAGCAAAGCGATCAATCCTCAAATCAGTCCTATCGGTGAACTGCCGCATCGGTATTAGAGTTTTATCGGTAATCTCTTCTGTGGCAATAGAAAACCCATATTCAACCCCGGCAATCTCAGGGTTTTCTGCATTTGTTCCAGCCGGAAAGAAAATAAAAACAAAAAACATTATTAGACTTGTTAAAATTATGAGAAACCTTTTGCTGTAAATATATTTACCTGGTCTTATATTTAACATAATAGCAACTCTCCTTCTTTATGATATTCAATCAGCATGATATTCAATCAGCCTCTGACAGCAGCTTAATTATCAGATTATTTTTACCAGAAACTCCGCATTTTCCATAGATCTGCTGCAGGTGTTTTTTTACCGTGTTCACAGAAATATATAAATCATCGCTGATTTCTTTATTGGTTAAACCGGACTTGACAAGTTTAGCCACTTCTTTTTCCCGGGGAGTGAGACAGTCAGGATATCCCGAAAACAGCAGTTCCTGCCGGGGCTTGGTTAATTTTGACAGCAGATGAATGTGATTTGCTATAAAAGGGCTTATCCTATTTAACAATAATTTATCAGCTGTGCAAAAATCCTGGTGATTTCTATTTCTTATAAAAGTTAAGGTAACTAAAATAGAATTCTGATAGTGAATATCTTTACCGCAGAGATAATAAAAATCATATTTTTGCAGAAAATCATTAAAGTACTCCGTCCTCTGCCACTCCCGATAATCCAGAAATTGAGAGCTTTTCAGAGCCGGATAACTATCATATTTTTCACTTTTGATGGGATCGATGTGCTGATAGTAATCAATGTAGGCTTCAACTGCTTCCCGCTTAATGTTGGCTGTAATAAAGTCATCAGCAGTAAAACTTTTCTTAAGATTTCCATGAGGAAGATTTCCATGAGAATTCTCATGAATATTTTCATGGATGTTTTCATGAGGATTTTCATGGATAATTATATGAGCAGCATCATAGGGTATATATTTTGCCAGTCTGTTTAAAACCTCCTGGTAATACTCAGACAGATTGGCTATATAACCTGTCTCTTCGATAAAATTAATTATTATCTCCCACATGTTGGTATAAAGCTTGTTGTTATTCATGCCGCTCTCCCCATTTTTTCCTGTTTTTCCACCTGCTGGCCTGATGTTGGCACTGAGTCAGACCTGTATCCAGTTTTCCAGTTCTCAGCTTCTGTCTCAGTTTCTCATTCATTTTCTCATTCAGTTTTTGTCTCGTTTCTCATTCAGTTACTGTCATTTGGTTACTGTCATTCAATTACTGTCTTTCAGTTACTGTCTTTCAGTTACTGTCATTGATGATAATTCCTGTCAATATGTCTTTATAATTCTTCACCAGATTTAAAAATCCTTCTACAATTAACACAATTCTTAACTAAAATACTTTAACCAAAACAACTTCCATCTTCTAAATTCAAAAAGTTTGCTTTCACTATCTGAATCAAGTCATCTTGTAATCATTGGTTAATTTAAAAAATTGGTCTAAGTTTAAACACCACATTCTTTGAAAATGAAATTTTCAGACACATTACACATACTTTTTCTGCACGTAAAGGAAAATGACCAGAAAATAAATTTCGCAAAAGCAGCCAAATATTTGGTTTACG
>SLJX01000015.1 GCA_007134885.1 Halanaerobiaceae bacterium | reverse complement strand
AAAGATTTCGGCACAAAACAAAAAAATAAGCCCGGCCCCGGCCGGGTATTTAGTTTTTAGCAGGTTGAAGTTGTAAATATTATATCCTATTTTATATCAACCAGCAAGCAAAATTTAAAATAATTCTGTTTTTAGCTGCTGGTCTGGTGAAATTCAGGCCTGGTTTAATAAAACCAGTTTACTGCCGAAGCTAAAATCCTGAATAACTGAAAGATAAATGTCTGAAATAAAACCTGAAAATCATTCAATTGAATCCAGGATTGATCTTACTGTTTTTTCCAGCTGCTCTTCAAAAGAGATTTCAGCCCGGCCATCCCCATCCTGCTCCCCATACTGACCGAAACCGGCGTGATTTCCACCGGGAATTTCCCCAAACTGAGTGTCAGGAGGTAGCAGGTCCTGACGTTCCCAAAAAAGCTCTCTATCCATGACTCGATCCTCACTACCATAAAGGGAAAGCACCTTTAAATCCAGATCGGCTATGTCATCGTCGGCAGCAGGATAGGCCCCTAGCAGAATTAATCCGGCAAAATTATCGGGAGTTTCCCTCTTCAGAAAACGAACTGCCATTGCCCCTCCCAGAGAATGTCCGATCAGGTGCCAGTTTGAAATTTCCGGATAATCACGGACAACATTTTCTGCCCGGGACCAGCCCAGAATGGCAAGCTCATAAGGCATCTGTACCAGAAAAACCGGATAGCCTCTCTCGGCCAGTTCAGCTGCCAGAGCAGAGTAGGATTCAACCCGAATCTGGCCTCCAGGATAGACAATAAATCCCCTCTCAAACTCAGTTGCTGACTCACCGGGCAGGAAAGCAAAGTAGTTTTCCTCTTCTAAAAATTCATAACTGGAGGGAGTCTCTAAATACAGCAAAGCCTCCTCTGCCGGGCCATAACTAATATTCAACCAGTAATAAAGGCCGCCACCCAGTAGCAGCAGAAAAAGTAGAAAGGCCAGAATAAATTTAGGTTGCAGTATTTTCTTCAACATCTCTCCGGCCTGCCTTCCCTGGTTATAAAAATAATCGAATCATCCTTAAATAACTTTATCATCCTTTATTAAGAATACTTCTTTTTATCGGACTGTTTCTCCAGCTGTTCTTCTTCTCCCGTGTCTCTTTCCTCTTCCGGGAGATGGACACCTTCAATATTTACATTAACTGCTGCTACCCGGGCACCAGTAATTTTTTCCACCCTTTCCACCACCTGCCGCTGCACTTCTCCGGTCAAGCGGGGGATATTAACAGCAAATTCCACAATAATATTTACTTCAATTTCTAGCTCCTGCTCAGACTTATCCAGTTTAATGCCCTTGGAAAGATTTTTCCTGCCCAGCATCTCAGCAATCCCACCTACCAGACCGCCGCTCATGGCAGCCACGCCCTCTACCTCCAGGATGGCAATGCCGGCCACAATACCCAGCACCTCATCTGCAATCTTCATAATCCCCAGTTCAGAGCGGTTAGTCTCAAGCACGCAATCACTCCTTTAAGTTAAGACAGGAAAAAATGATCTTTTAATCGGGCAAAACGACTATCCCCGATACCCTGAACTTTTTTAAGCTCTTCCAGAGAATTAAAACCCTTCTGCCGGCACCGGTAATTCAGAATATTATCAGCAAAGGAGGGGCCTATGCCTTTAATCGAAAGCAGCTTCTTTCTGGTAACTTTATTCAAATCAAATTTAATGCCCCTGGACTTGCTGTCAGCCTGAATTCTCTTGCCTGGGGAAGTTTCCCCTGCTGATTTCTTATCGCCGTTCCGGGCCTTATTCTCCGAGGTTTTCTCCTCCAGTAATTCCCCATAAAGTTTATCATACTGACAAGCTGCTCTCTTCCAGCTGAAATCAAGCCCCATTACCCTTTGCTGCAGCTCCTTCAGCTTCTCCGGCTGCCGGGCCAGTTCCACCGCCGACTCTACCGCTGCCAGCAGCGCCTCTCCACTGTATTCCCGAAAGGTGAAACCATCACCCTCTTCTCCGGAATACTGTTCCACGGTGTCCTTGAGCCCGCCTGTTTCCCTGACTATCGGAACAGTGCCATATCTCATGGAAATCAACTGCCCCAGACCGCAGGGTTCAAAGCGCGAGGGCATTAAAAAGAAATCCGAGCCGGCATAGATCTTTTTGGCCAGATCAAAATCATATTTAATCTCCACCGCCACCTGCTCGGGATGTCTCCTCTGCAAATAACGGAAGAAGTTTTCATACTCAGGCTGACCAGTACCCAACACCACAAGCTGCAGATCTGGCTCCAGAAAGTCTTCGGCAGCATCCTGCACCAGGTCCAGCCCCTTCTGCTCCACCAGCCGGGAAATTATGGAAAGAACTTTTTTATCCGGGTCCACCGACAGACCCAACATTTTCTGCAGGTCGGTTTTATTTTCCTGCTTGCCAGCAAAATTTTCCCGGTCAAAACTGGCAAAAAGCTCGCTGTCGGTAGCAGGATTAAAATCCTGATAGCTGATCCCGTTAATTATGCCCTCCAGATCATCTCCCCGCATTCTTAGAGCATAATCCAGTCCTTCTCCATAGGCAGGGGTTTTAATCTCCTCAGCATAGGTCTGGCTGACTGTGGTAATCCTATCAGCATGCATGATACCGGCCTTCATAAAATTTACCAGACCATCATGACGGATGCTGCCATCCTGCCAGTAACTGTAATCAATCCCCAGAACATCGGGAATAATTTCCGGGCCAAAGATCCCCTGATATTTGAGGTTATGTATGGTGTAAATTGTCTTTATTTTGCTGTAAAAATCATACTTCCGATAGTTATCTTTCAAAATCAGGGGCAGCATAGCGGTCTGCCAGTCATTACAGTGAATAATATCTGGCTGAAAATTAATCTTGGGCAGCATTTCCAGCAGACCGCGGATAAACAGGATAAACTGCACATGCCGGTCTTCATTATCATAAATAGAATCCCGATAAAAATGACGCTTATTATCTATAAAATAAAAGGGTACACTTTGTTGAAGCGCTCTATTTACCCCAATATATTCATCCCGCCAGACCACACTGGTCCGGAAATGCATTAGATGCTCCAGGCGGCTGCGGTATCTCAAGGGGATCTGACTGTATTCTGGCACCACCACCCGGACATCATGGCCTGACCTTTTCAGGGCCGGTGGAAGTGAACCGGCCACATCTCCCAGTCCTCCAGTCTTAATAAAGGGGGAAGCTTCAGAACTGACAAACAAGATTTTTTGAACTGACATCTCAGCACCTCCATACTTAAGGATAGTTTAATTTTATTAAAATAAAGAGAGCCTGTCAAACTCTTGCAGGTTTTTTAAAATTAGTAGCGAAATATTATTATACAGAGGATTTTCCAGATCAAAAATATTTGTTATTGCTATCAATCCCCGGTTAAAACCCGGTCAAATTATCTGCCCGGAAAGGAGTTTTTTCCATGGCTGCCGATCTACCCAGCAACTACGACCGTTACCTTTTCCACCAGGGACGGCACTTTCAGTCCTATAAATTCATGGGAGCCCATCCCGGACAAAAGCAGGGAATTAAAGGAGTGCGTTTTACTGTCTGGGCCCCTCAGGCCAGTTACGTGGCTGTCATTGGCGATTTTAATGACTGGAGTCCTGAAGCCGACCGGCTGCAAAAAATTAAAGATTCCGGTCTCTGGTCCGGCTTTATCGAGGGAGCCGGACCCGGTGATAAATATAAGTACTATCTCACCGGACCCCAGGAAACCAGCCGGATTAAGTCCGATCCCTATGGTTTTTTTAGCGAAAAAAAACCAAAGACCGCTTCAATTGTCACCCAGCTGGACAAGTACAGCTGGAATGATCAAACCTGGCTAGAAAAACGCAGCAAACATGATATATTACAGCAACCGATTTCCATCTATGAGGTCCATCTGGGTTCCTGGAGACGGGATGAGGAAAATCAGCCCTTAAACTATCGCCAGCTGGCTGACAGGCTGATAGATTATGTCAGAAAGATGAGCTACACCCATATCGAGCTGATGCCGGTGGCCGAGCATCCCTTTGACGGTTCCTGGGGTTATCAGACCACAGGTTATTATGCCGTAACCAGCCGTTACGGAAGGCCAGAGGACTTCATGTATCTGATCGACCGCTGTCATCAGGCCGGGATTGGCGTAATAATAGACTGGGTACCCAGTCACTTCTGCAAGGATGATCACGGTCTCAGGCTCTTTGATGGTACCGAACTTTTTGAAAGCGCCGATCCCCGGCGGGCAGAAAATCCCCAGTGGGACACCCTCAATTTTGACTTTAATCAGCCCGAAGTCTGGAGTTTTCTCATCTCCAATGCCATCTTCTGGTTTGATAGGTTTCATATCGATGGAATCAGAGCTGATGCCGTTAGCAACATGATCTATCTAAATTACGGCAAAGAGGAAGGAGAATGGCGCCCCAATGAATATGGAGGCCGGGAAAACATTTCAGCAATAAAATTCCTGCGCCAGCTGAATGAAGAGGTCTTCAGGCGTTATCCTGAAGCCATGATGATCGCTGAAGAATCAACCGACTGGCCTCAGGTTACCGGCCCCGGTTATATTGGCGGACTGGGCTTTAATTTTAAATGGAATATGGGCTGGATGAATGATGTGCTGGAATACATGGAATCCGATCCGATTTTCCGCAAATGGGAACACAATAAACTTACCTTTTCTCTGATGTATGCCTACTCAGAAAATTTTATTCTGCCTCTTTCCCATGATGAGGTGGTCCACGGCAAAAAATCGCTGCTGGATAAAATGCCCGGGGATTACTGGCAGATGTTTGCCAATCTCAAGCTGCTGCTGGCCCATATGATTGCCCATCCTGGCAAGAATCTGCTCTTCATGGGCGGAGAATTCGGCCAGTTTATTGAATGGAATTATCGCCAGGAACTGGACTGGTTTCTGCTGGATTACCCCATGCACCGAAAGACCCGTGATTTTACCTCTGAAATCAACCGTCTTTACCTAAATAATCCTCCTCTCTGGGAACTGGATTATGAAAAGGAAGGTTTTAAGTGGATTGAACCCAATGATTACAGCCAGAGTATTTTAAGCTATATCCGTTATGACACCAACGACAATCCTCTGATTGCTGTTCTGAATTTTACCCCGGTCCCCCGGGATAGTTATCGCATTGGAGTTCCTCGTTCCGGAAACTATCAGGTTATTCTTAACAGTGACAATCCAGCTTTTGGTGGCTCAGGCTACTGTGGCAGGAAGTCCTATCAATCTGAACCCAGAGAATTTCACGGCCGACCCAATTCCCTGGACCTAACCCTGCCACCGCTGGGAGCCCTCTTTCTCAAACCGGAATAAACTGCCAGGGTTCCTGCCGGACCCCTAAAAGTTTTTCCCGGTTCTGGCAGAATAAATTTTTAATTAATTGATTTTTCACTTTTAAGTTTTATCCTGTTAATTAATAGGATTATCTCAGGTTTGAAAAACCCAGAAAGTTTTTGGAAAAGCTGCAAATCCAGACTTCAGGAGGGATAGAAATGTCAAAAAAAGAAATTGTCGCCATGCTACTGGCTGGAGGCAAGGGTACCCGGCTGGGTGTTTTAACCAAGAATATAGCCAAACCGGCCGTTCCCTTTGGGGCAGAATACCGGCTGATTGATTTTCCCTTAAGCAACTGTACCAACTCCGGCATTGATACTGTCGGCGTCCTGACACAGTATGAGCCCCTGGTGTTGAACTCCTACATCGGTAATGGTAGTTCCTGGGACTTAGACCGCCGGGATGGAGGGGTTACCGTGCTTCCCCCCTACCTGCGGGAAACAGGAGGCTCCTGGTACAAAGGCACGGCCGATGCCATTTACCAGAATATAAATTACATTGAGCTCTATGATCCTGAATACATTCTGGTTCTTTCCGGCGACCATATCTACAAGATGGACTATTCTCGCATGCTGGCTCAGCATAAACAGTGGAATTCGGAAGCCAGTATAGCTGTCCTGGAAGTCCCCTGGGAAGAAACCTACCGTTTCGGGATAATGAATACAAATGAAGAGGACCGTATCATCGAGTTCCAGGAAAAACCGGAGGAAGCTAAAAGCAACCTGGCCTCTCTGGGTATTTATATCTTTAACTGGCCGCTCCTGCGGGATTATCTGGAAAAGAATGCCCGGAATGATGATTCAGCCCATGATTTTGGTAAAAACATCATTCCGGCCATGCTGAACGATAATCGCAAGGTTTTTGCCTACACCTTTGACGGTTACTGGAAAGATGTGGGAACCATCAAAAGCTACTGGGAAACCCACATGGATCTGCTAGCTGAAAAAAGCAAAGGGTTGAACCTCTATGACCGCAGCTGGGTAATTTCCAGCGTTAACCCCAATCGTCCTCCTCAGTTCGTCAGCCGGACTGCCACCATTTCCCATTCCATGATCAATAAGGGTACCAAAATCCGGGGCAAGGTGGAGAATTCTGTGCTCTTTTTCGGGGTTGATATTGGAGAAGATGCGGTTATTAAGGATTCGGTGATTATGCCTAATGTAACCATTGAAAAGGGCGCCTATATCAACAAGACGATTATCGGCCAGAACTCGGTTGTCAAGGATAATGCCCGCATCGGTGTTGGAGAAACCGAGGAATTCGAGATTTCCGTAATTGGCGAAGGCGAAACAATCTCCAACGGCAGAATCATTGAGCACGGATCTGTCATCGGTTAAATCTAAAAAAAGGGAGGTAGCAGAGATGAATAATGTAATGGGAATAATAAATAATAATCCTCAGGGAATTTCACTCAAAGAGATCACCGCTCACCGTTCCCTGGCTTCGACACCAATCGCAGCCAGACATCGGCTGATTGACTTCCCTCTATCCAACATGGTTAATTCCGGAATTAAAAATGTGGGAATCCTGCTGGAGAGCCGATTCCGCTCTTTGCTGGACCATATCGGTCCCGGCAAAGCCTGGGGACTGGACACCAAGAAGGACGGTTTGTTTTTACTGCCTCCGGCCCATATTTACGGCGACAATCAGATTTATAAGGGGGATATCGAAAATCTCTATACCAATATGGATTATCTGCATCGCTCCAGCCAGGAGTATGTGATTGTGGCCTATCCCTTTATCGTTTGCAACATAAATTATCGCAGGGCCTTTGATCATCATATTAAATCCGGGGCAGATATCACAGTTATCTATAAAGACTTAGAAACCATGCACCGGGACTCGCATTATACCACCATCAAAACCGACAGCGAGGATAAGCTGATTGACATGAAGGTTAATCCCGACACCCGTCGGGATACCAGAGTCTCCCTAAAAAGATACATTATGAAAAAAGATATTCTGCTGGATATTATTGATAACTCAGTGGCCACCGGCCAGTGGGATTTTGAAAAAAACGGCATTGCCTCCCGCTTAAGTTTTTATGATGTTCAGGGCTTTCCTGTTCACGATTATATTGCTATCATCGGTTCGGTCAGCGAGTATTACCGGCGTAATCTGGAAATGCTTCAGCCGGAAATTTTCCAGGATCTCTTTGAAGGAATCGGGCCAATTTTTACCAAACCCAAGGATGAAGCCGCCACCAAATATACCATCAATTCCCGGGTCAATAACCTTATAGCCGCCAACGGCTGCTTAATTGATGGCGAGGTAGAAAATTCCGTGCTCTTTAGGGGAGTAAAAATCCGTCAGGGAGCCCGGGTGAAAAATTCGGTAGTTATGCAGAAATCTGAGGTCAAAGAGAATGCCGTTCTAGAAAATGTCATTGTGGATAAAAATGTCCGGATTAATCCCGGCAAAGAACTTAGAGGTGACCCGGCCTTCCCTCTGATTATTGAAAAAAACTCGGTCATATAGAGCCACCCGGTTTCCTCTGTTCACCAGCGGCAGGAACCCCCGGCCGGTTAACTGCTTATAAGCACCCAAAATAAAAGAACACCAAAATAATTTCATGCCATAAGAAAACGCTTTCCCCTCCTCGGGAAAGCGCTTTTCTTCTCTAAATGCTTACTTAATAAATACTGTTATTTCTGGCAAATTCAGAAAAATATTTCTTACCTGGATAATGCTTGATTATTTCAGCTACAGCTGTTAACAATTTAAATTTCATTTCCCTTTGTTTGACCTCTTGTTTGCCCTCTTTCTACCATTTTATAGCAAAAAGCCAGAAAGCCTTAGCAGCAGTTCAATCATTGCTGTAAAGAACCATAACACTGTGGGGAGGAGCATCGACATCAGCCCGCCTGAAGCTTTGTATGGTATCTGTTCCAGCCCGCCTGTCATCCACCACCACATGATATCTTTTTTTGCCCTTTAATTTAATTTTAACCCACTCCCACCAGGCATTGTAAATTACGGTAATTTCCTTCCAGCTGTCTCCACCAGCCCAGGGCCCCAGTTTAAAAACAACAATACCCTCGGGAGACTCTAAAAAGCGCAAATACTTTCGGATATCCTCCAGATTCCGGAGGCGGAAGGCTGGATGATTTTTTCTGAGTTCAATCAAACCACGATAATAGTGGAAGGTATCTTTGTATTTGGTTTTTCTATCCCATTTCAAGGCATTTATTTCATCTCCGTCCCGGTAGGAATTATTGTGACCAAATTTGGTCCGGAGAAATTCTTCCCCGCCCTGGAGAAAGGGTACCCCCTGAGAGGTCATAATTATAGCCTGAGCCATCCGGTCCAGAAAAATCAGGGTTCTGGGAGTATCATGAGGGCAGGATTTAGCCAGTTTATCCCAGAGAGTTAAATTATCATGACAACTGACATAATTAATTATTTCCTCCGGGCTTCTGGCTAATCCCTGGAGTTGATCATTATAATTAATCTGACCCACCACTCCCTTTTTAATCTCCCGGTAAAGTTCAGAACGTCCGCTGGCAAAACCGGTTTCCTTGCCATCATTGCAGCCTTTAATGGCATTACGATAATCATCATTAAAGATGGCAATCCCTGTTCCCCGCTGCTGTCCCTTAACCATCAATCTTTCTTCCTTGAGTTGAGGGGGCAGGGCATACCAGGGTTCTCCATAAATTAGAATATTTTCGTTAATTTTCTTTAGTTCCCGCTTAATGATCAGCATCGTTTTTTTGTCAATCAGGCCCATCAGATCAAACCTGAAACCATCGAGATGATATTCCCGGGCCCAGTAGCAGACCGAATTCACTAGAAACTCCCGGACCTTTTCTTTCTCGCTGGCAATTTCGTTACCCACCCCTGAGCCATTGGCAATTTCACCTTCTGGAATTTTCCGGTAAAAATAACCGGGCGCTATCTTTTCCAGGGCTGATTTCCCGGTATAATAGGTATGATTATAAACCACATCCATAATAACCCCGATACCCAGATTATGCAGAGCCAGCACCAGCTTTTTCAGCTCGATAATCCGGGAGAAATCAGCCGGATTGCTGGCATAGGAACCCTCGGGGCTGTTATAGTAAAGGGGGTCATAACCCCAGTTATAATCCTCGGGGTCGGTATCATCAACTGTAGCAAAATCAAAGACCGGCATCAGCTGAACATGGGTTACTCCCAGCTCTACCAGATGATCCAGACCGGTGCTCAAACCTGCGGCATTGCAGCTGCCTCTTTCGGTAAAGGCCAGATACTTCCCCCGATGCTGGAGGCCCGATTCAGGATGAGAGCTGAAGTCCCGAACATGAACTTCATATATTACGGCATCTACGGGGGAATCCAGCACAGGAGGGCTGTCCTCCTGCCAGCCCGGGGGGTCGGTGCACTCCAGATCCACAATCAATCCCCGCCTGCTGTTGGTAGCGACAGCCCTGGCCCAGGGATCTACAGTCAGGATTCTGGAACTGCCCCTCACAATTTCCAGCAAATAATATCTGCCATGAAGGTTCCTGGCAGTCCTGGCAAACCAGTAATTTTCGGCTGTTTCTTCCAACTCTATTTCTTCCTGAAATTCACCTGTCTCAGAATCTGATATTTTTACTGCTGCCCGGTCAGCATTTTTAATCCAGAAATTGAAGCCTGTGCTATCCTCATTTGCCAGTATTCCCGGCTCCTGCCTGAAACAGGCTGCCGGACTCCTCGCAGCCCGTTCTCCTGTTTCCAGTACCCTCACAGTATTGAGAAAAGACCTGTCCGCCGCCAATTGATTACCTCCTTAAAAAAACATCAATAAAACAAAAATATCTATTACTATAAACTATTCGCAATTTCTTGAAAAACTCCTCTTTTTCAGCATTATCCAGCTCAACCTTTGAAAAAAACCGGTTCCCGGGAATATTTTTCTTAGAAAAAATAACTGCAGAATAATTATTATAAACAGGGTATTTATTAAAAGTTTTATTGATCTTGTCTTCTTCCTGTTTTCTTGTTTTTGCTCTTGTTGTTCTTAGTGTAAAATCTTTACAGGGTATATGTTGAAAGAGTTGGTTCTTTTTGTTCTTCTTATTGTTCTTAGTGTAAAATAGCAATAGGGCAATTGTTCTTAGTGTATTTTACTTAAGCATAATAATAGGATATAATAAATAAAATATCCGAGCAGTTTAGAATTCTGATTGAGGAGGATTACCAGCCATTATGAACTTAGATAACAAAGTTAAAGTAGCATATTTTTGTATGGAGTTCGGTCTGCATGAGGAATTTCGGATCTATTCCGGAGGTCTGGGTGTACTGGCCGGAGATACCATGAAAACCGCCCGGGACCTGGAACTTCCCGTAACCGGAATCGGGATTATGTGGAATAAAGGTTACACCCGTCAGTTGATAGATGATTACGGACGACCCTATGACAACTATGCCCCTGAAGGACAGAATTATAAACATGTCAGCGATACAGGAATTACTGTCACTGTCAGGGTCAAAGAGCAGGATGTAAAGTGCAGGGTCTGGAAGGCCGATAAATTTAACAACAGGCCAATTTATCTGCTGGACACCAACCTGGAAGAAAATCAGGATATGAAATGGATTACCGACAGATTGTATATGGGTTCCTCCGAGGAAAGAATTGCCCAGGAAATAGTCCTGGGTATTGGAGGAGTCCGGGCCCTGCGGAAGCTGGGGATAGAGGTGGATATCTATCATTTTAATGAAGGACATGCCGCGCTGGCCGGAACAGAACTGATCCGGGAGCTGATAAATCAGGGCTATGATTTTCAGGAAGCCTGGCAGAGGCTGCGAAAAAAAATTGTCTTTACCACCCATACCCCGGTAGAGGAGGGCAATGAATCCCACCCCGTTGAAAATTTAAAGGAGGTGGGAGCCTTCAACGGTTTAACACAGGAAGAAATGGAGCAGATAGGAGGTAATCCCTTCAATATGACCGTTGCCGGCCTGCGCCTGGCCTCACGGGCCAATGGAGTAGCCCGGCTGCACGGTATAACTGCCCGGGATATGTGGAAACATATCGATAACCGGGCCCCTATACTTTCAATAACCAACGGCGTTCATCACCACAGCTGGGTAGATGACAGAATGCTGGAGGTTTTATTTAATAAAAATAAAATAGCCAAGCTTCATAAAGAAAACAAGCAGAACCTGCTGGATTTTATTAATAATGAAAATGACCAGCAGCTCAATCAGGACCGCCTGTTGATAGGTTTTGCCCGTCGGGCAGCCAGTTATAAAAGGCCTGACATGGTATTCTGGCAGCTGGATCGGATCAAACACCTGCTGGAAGAACAGAAAGTTCAATTTGTCTTCTCAGGCAAGGCTCATCCCGAAGATAATGTTGGCAAGGATATCATCGCTCACATTGTCTCCATCTCCAGAAAATATCCTCAGAGTGTGGCTTTTTTGGAAGATTATAACATTAAAATTGGCCGTCTGATGACTCGGGGTTGCGATGTCTGGCTTAATAACCCCCGTCGACCCCTGGAAGCCAGCGGAACTTCCGGAATGAAAGCCGCTATGAACGGGGTGCTGAATTTCAGCACCCTGGATGGATGGTGGTCAGAAAACTGCCAGCACGGAATCAACGGCTGGCAGTTTGGCAACGGTTATGTGGGAGAGGGCCAGGATGAGCACGACCTTCATGCCCTCTATGAAGTACTGCTAAACGAGGTAGTTCCTACCTACTACGAAGACCGGCAACGCTGGCTGATGATGATGCAGTACAGCATCAAGACCACCAAGGATAGATTTTCTGCCCGGAGAATGTTGAAAAATTATTACGAAATGCTCTATCAAATCTAGGCAAACCTCCATGCTCCTCCGGAGTACAAATTTGAGATTTTAGGGCAGGGTTACCCAATCCAAGCATTTTAAAAAATGATAACACAGAAGATAAACCCTTATTTTGCCAGCATATTTTCAGCCAGCTCCTGCCTGACACCTTCTCCCTGAAAATATTCCACGATTTCCAGGGCAAAGGGCAAAGCTGTCCCCGGTCCCCGGGAGGTAATAATGTTGCCATCTCTAACCACCGGCTTTTCCTGATAATTATAGGCAGAAAATTCCTCGGCAAAGGAGGGGTAACTGGTGCAGCGAACTTTATCCAGAACCCCGGCAGCTTTCAAAACCAGGGGTGCAGCGCAGATAGCCGCTACCAGCTTTTCCTGAGCAGCAAATTCCTGAACCAGGGCCAGGATAGCTTCTTCCCGCCTGAGATTTTCTGCCCCGGGCATCCCTCCCGGAAGAACCAGGCCGTTAAAAACCCGGTGGTTAATATTTTTAAACCTCTGATCTGCCTCAATTTTTATGCCATGAGCACCCCTGACAGTAATTTCATCAAGACCGGCACAGATCACCTTCAGCTCAGCCCTTCTCAAAGTATCAATAACAGTAACTGCCTCAATCTCTTCAAAACCCCGGGCCAGCGGCACAATTACTTTAGCCATTTTCCATCTCTCCTTCCTGCAGCCGGGCTAACTGCCTGGCAAATAAGTCTAAATCCTTCTGAGTATAAAGCACAAACCGGACAATTTCAAGCTCTACTCCCCTTTCCAGATAGTCCCTGACAGTGCTCAGGGCAATCCGGGAAGCCTCTTGCCGGGGATAACCAAAGGCTCCCATCGAAATTGCGGGAAATCCCAGGCTGTCAATCTCCTTCTCAATTGCCAGGTCCAGAGCTTTCCGATAACAATCTCTTAACAGTTTCTCCTCGGGCTTATCTCTGCCGTAAACCGGTCCCAGGCAGTGAATTACATAACTGTTGGGAAGCTTATGGCCGTCGGTAATTACTGCTTCGCCAGGATTGATCGGCGCATATTTACGGCACTCCTCCGCCAGGCCCGGTCCGGCAGCTTTATGCAGAGCTCCCGCAACTCCTCCGCCTGGCATCAGTTGAGCATTGGCGGCATTTACCACCGCTTCCAGGTCATCCTGGCTGGCAATATCACCCTTAACAAGCTCCAGAGTTGTTTGACCCAGTTCAATCGCCTTCATCGGCTTCACCTCCACTTAAGTTGTTGACGTTATTAGGTTTCAAAGTGGTGATTTCTGTGCTCTCCTTAGAGAATTATTAAAACTAAAAAGGCTAAATAAGGTTTTATCAGCAAAACATCCGAATATATTTGTCAAATTACCTGCCGGGGCTTTATTCCAAGCCAGGTATTTGATATTACTATAACCCTGTTTACTGAATTAATCGACAACACCTTTACTTAATACGATAAGATGTTTCAGCAGTATCAGACGCTTAAGGCGGAATTAATCGACAACACCTTTACTTAATACTCTGATTACGGCTGGGTTAGCCTTTTCTTTAACTTTCTGGCTTCCTGACGCAGAAGAGGCTCGGGTCCTGCCAGAATTCCATCCAGAATCCTTTCCAGTTCAGAATTATCTAAACCTTCCAGCCCGATTTCCTGCAGGGCATAGAGAGCATAATAGAGCGCCCAGACCTGCTGGCTTTTTTGCAATATCTCCCGGGCTAGTTTTTGAGCCTGACTGTATCTACTGCTTGCCAGCAGTAGGGCCAGCTTGAACCGAAGAATTTTACTGCTGGTATCAGGGGAAATACTCTGAAAAAATTCCTCTTCTTTCAGGCTTGAAGCCAGGCGCGATGCCTGCCGGGGAGCAGCAGCACCTACCTTTTCTGCCAGTTTTTCAGGGTCTGTTTCTCTCCGGGGTAAAATTTCAGCCAGTGTCTCTGCTAAAAACTCCTCTTCCTGCTGCTGCCAGTAATTTTGCAGGATAGCACTGTCAGCCTCGAGTTTAAAGCTCTGCCGGGCAAAATTTCTCTTCTCCTGCTCGGACATACTCTTCAGCTTTGCTTCAATTTGGGGCCAGTGTTTTTCTCCGGCCTGACCTGCCAGCTTGACAAGCCTTTGAACCGATTCCGCTCCGGCCAGAGAACGGGAAAACCTCCTCTGCTGAAAAGTTTTTCCTCCAGCCAGCAGAAGGAGTGCCAGGTTTACCAGCAGGAGATAGAATATTCTGGTATGCCAGTAGCTCCCCGGAGCCAGAGAACGCAGCAGTTTTTCTCTTTCGAAGAAGCCGGCTCCCAGCAGATTCTCCTCATAAAGAGGATCATCAATGGGAGAGGCAAAATCAAGAGCCTGATCAATCAATTCAGCAGAAGAAGTCTCCAGACCAAGACTGGCAGCCACCTCCGCCAGTCCTCCCACCACCCGGGGGGCGGCAAAGGAGGTTCCGGTGGAGCGGTAAGGGTTTAAAGAATAGGAGCTGAACTCAGCCGGGAGATATCGGGTCACATCTCCCGAGGCTGCCAGATCAACCTCCTCACCATAGCTGGCATAAGTTTCCCGGCCCCGAGAGCCGGCTGCTGTGACAGCCAGCACCGAACTGTAACGGGCTGGATAGGCCACCTGATTATCGCCGGTATTGCCAGCAGCAGCCACCACAATAACCCCGGACTGCTGAAGTTCCTGAAATAATCTTCTTTCCTCTTCATCCTCTCCCCAGAAGGCCAGACTGATATTAACGAAAACCCGGGTTTCTTGATTACTGCGAGCATAATCCCGGACCCTTCTCAGCTGATTTTTCAGGCTCTGCCGGGAGCTTTCCCCCGGTCCCGGAACAACCTCCAGGGTATAGAGCTCCGCCGGAGCCCTTCTCTTGGTATCGGAAACTATTTCCAGCACCAGCTGGCCGTGGCCAGGCAGTGCCCTCAGGGCACGTCCGCTTCCCTCTCTCACCACCGGACTGAAACCGCTGTCCAGCACAAAAATTGTAACCGGGTTTTCTCCAGGAGAGGTTGAAAAATACAGGGCAGTCAGAATAATCAGGGAAATCATCAGTCCAGCCATTATTTTTCTCATTCTGCCACCCTCCCAATCTCAATCCAGTTTTTCATAGATCTTTTAACATTACCAAATTCTTTTTACAGTTTCCCCTCCCGCTGAGCCTGATATAGCGGGGAGAGCCGGGCCAGTCTTTCCTCATCCACCCGTTCCATTATCCTGGCTGCTGCGCTATCTGCCTGCTTAAGGATCTCTTCTTCCTCAACAGTAACCATCCGGCCCTTCCGGAATATGAAGCGACCAGCCACCATCACATCCCGCACTTCACTTCCTCTGGCCGAGTAAACCAGATTGGGCACCAGGTTACGGAGAGGATGACGAATAACGGGAGAAAGATTGATTTCCTTCAGGTCAATGGTAATTAAATCAGCAAATTTACCTGGAGTAAGGGAACCGACTTTATCTCCCAGCCCCAGGCAGCCAGCAGCTTCAATGGTAGCCAGCCGAAGGACCTTCCAGGCCGGCAGGGGCAGCGGACTCTCATTCCGGATCTTGTTAAAGAGAGCGGTCAATTTCATTTCATTAAACATATTGTTGCAGTTATTGCCCGGAGCCTGATCCGAACCCAGGGCAGCTCGATCAGCTACTTCTAAAAACTCCTGCAGGGGAGGAACCTGCCCGTCAATAATACCTATACTTCCCGAGCAGACTGTCAGGCCAGCTCCGCTCCTGGCTAAAAGCCGGGTTTCCTCCGGAGTAGCCTCAGTCAGATGTACGGCATTGAGTTTGGAGTTCAGCAGGCCCTCCCGGGCCAGCCAGGGAATGGTGCGGCTGTTATATCGCATCCTCATCTGGCGATGTTCCCGCTCTCCTTGCGCTACATGCATATGAATTCCGGTCTCCAGTTTTCCAGCCAGATCATAGATCTTTTTAAGCAGCTCTAGCGATAACATATCAGGAGCCTGAGGTCCAAGAAAAAAACTGATACGCTCTGGCAGTTCTTCTTTTTCTATCCAGGTCAGAGCCTCAGCCAGATCCTCCTCTCCCTTCCTGTGGTCAAAGGGATAGAGCTCACCCGGAATAATTTCACTGCTGCTGTCCAGTTCATTGATGGTTTTCGAAAGCAGAGCCCTGGTCCCGATTCGCCGATGCCACTTCACCATTCCCTCCAGGTTGCTGCCAAAATCAGCCAGCAGGGTTGTTCCATTCCGAACTGCTTCCATAATATTGAGGGCCGTTCCTGCCTCCCGGGCCTCCCGGTCCAGTTGGCGGGAAAAGGGCCAGAGCCCTTCCTCCATCCAGCCGCTAATATCCTGGGCCAGACCCCGCAACAGAGCTATCCCGGTATGAATATGAGCATCAATTAGGCCTGGCATCACCAGCAGATTCTTACCCTCCAGCAAGCGGTCAGCCTGATGCCCGGCCAGAATTTTCTCTGTATTACCAACAACCGCAATTTTATCACCTTTAATGCCTAGAGCAGCATCAGCTAAATAGCCTACTCCTCCATCTTCCATGGTCAGCAATTCAGTATCATAAATTATCAGATCCAGCTGCAACAAGATTCCCCCTCACTCCCGCCAAACAGATTCCAGAGTTAGATTACTACCGGGATTTTTTATCGGCTACAATCAGATAATATTTATCATTTAAAATTCGGCTGTATTCCAGCTCAAGGTCAGCTTCTCTGAGCAGGTTCTGCACGGTGTCCACTGCCAGTCGATGCTGATAATCCGGGCCTGTTTCCATTTCTTTTTTCCTCCAGTCAATTACAATCAGCCTGCCCTGATCTTTTAAAAAGTCAAGATAATACTGGATAAATTTCGGAAGGTTACTGACCTCATGCAGCAAATTTGCCATCAGCATCATATCTCCGCTGTCGGCCAGTTCACCCTGAATATTACCTTCACAAACCCCGCTATTATTTACCTGATAGAGTTTGAGGTTTTCAATTTGTTGGGCTTCAGCTCTTCCCTGTAAATCCTCCAGCATCTGGCTGGAGATATCAAAGGCATGGACTTCACCCCCAGGACCGACAATCTCAGCTGCTGGCAGGGAAAAATAACCATTGCCGCAACCCACATCCAGAAAAACTTTATCCTCTCCAAGACCGCAGGCTGTCAGTATCTTTTTGGCCGGCAGAGATTTCTTCCTGTTGTCAGAGTGCAGTTTGTCTCGCTGAGCAGGATTAAATACCTGAGTCACCTCAACCACCTCCTGATGAGTGTCTTCTCACAGTCAAGCTTTGAGTTCTTCTGACAGAACTTCATTCATGCTGCCAGTGCGATATCCTTCCAGGTCCAGGGTAATATAAGTATAACCCAGTTCTTTAAATTTCGCCACAATCTCCTCCCTTCTTTCCAGAAATAACTGCATATCCTGAGGTTTGGTTTCTATTCGGGCCGTGTGGCTATCATGATGGCGAACCCTTAGCTGCTGCAGGTCCAGTTTTCTGAGAAATTTTTCAGCCCTGTCAACCCTGAGAAGCTTATCCCGGGTGATTTTATCCCCGTAAGGAAAACGAGAGGACAGGCAGGCAAAGCTGGCTTTGTTCCAGGTCGGCAAACCCAGCTTTTCTGACAGCCTGCGAATATCATCCTTGGTCAGCTTGGCTTCCAGCAGAGGGCTTCTGATACCCAGTTCCTTAAGAGCTTTCAGCCCGGGGCGATAATCATCCAAATCATCATAGTTGGAACCATCCAGCACATATTCCAGCTCCCGCTCCCGGGCCACCTCCAGTACCGAGGTAAAAAGCTCCTTTTTGCAGTGGTAACAGCGGTCAGGGGGATTGCTGGCAAAGTCCTCACTGGCCAGCTCTTCGGTGTGGAGCAAAACCTGTTCGACTCCGATTTCATCGGCTATTTTACGGGATTCCTCCAGCTGTTCCTGGGGATAGGTCTCTGATTTGGAAGTTACTGCAACCACCTTATCGCCCAACTGGTCCCACGCTGCCTTTAAAAGCAGGGTGCTGTCCACTCCACCGGAAAAGGCTACCGCAGCGCTCTCCATCTCAGCCAAAATATTATTCAGTTTCTCATATTTTTTCTCTAAGTCAGAATCCTCAAAGACAAGGTCTATCTTGTCAGGCATTATCTTTCCTCCAGTTATCAGAATAAATTCTTCAGGTTCTAAAAATCTATAGTTTTCTGCTATTTTACTATTTAGCTTCCAGCGCTTTAATGATATCAAATATTTCCAGCAGATAAAACTCCCCGTTGCCAGACCGCTTCAATTTTCCAGTCAGGTGACATAATTACTAGATCAGCCCTTTTCCCAACTGCCAGGCTTCCGGTGCTCTCTGCCAGTCCAATCCTTTCAGCAGGGTTCAGGCTGGCCAGCCTCCAGGCTTCTGGAAGAGTCAGCTCTGTCTCCTGAAAAATTTTTTTAACTGCTTCCTTCATGGTTATGGTGCTGCCGGCCAATTGACCGGAGTCAGCCAGACGGGCTTCTCCTCCAGCAATTTCTACCTCAAGGCCGCCCAGTTCATAGAGGCCCTCCGGCATTCCGGCAGCCCTCATGGCATCTGTCACCAGAATTACCTTATCCCGGGGCTTGACCCGGGTTACCAACCGCAGAATTGCAGGATGGAGATGAATACCATCTGCTATCAGTTCCACGGTAGCCTGACAATTATCCAAAAAAGCCCCGACAGTCCCGGGCTGGCGGTGGTGCAGGCTCAGCATGCCGTTAAAGAGATGGCTGGCATGAGAAATACCCCGGCTGAAGGCCTGCTGCATGGTGTCATAATCAGCCCTGGTGTGACCGGCCGCTGCCACTATTCCCTTTTGCTGCAAAACCTCCAGTAGTTTCTCGGCCCCCGGTCTTTCCGGGGCCAGGGTAACGATTTTCAAACTCTTTCCCAGAATAGCAAGCCAGCGCTGAAATATCTCCCGGGAGAAATTTCTGATATGCTCAGGATTCTGAGCACCAGCCCTCTCCCGGTTCAAAAAGGGGCCCTCCAGATGGACTCCCAGCAGATTCGAGCTGGGATTTTCCCGGGTATATTTCCTGATACTTTGCAAAACCCGGGCAATTTTCTCCGGACCCGCTGTCAGCGGGGTAGCCAGAAAACCCGTTACCCCCTGCTGAAGCTTAAAATCCGAGATGGCAGCCAGGGCCTGCCGGCTGCCATCCATAATATCATGCCCCCGGGCACCATGAATATGAATATCTATCCAGCCCGGCCCCAGCAGGTTTCCTTTAAGATCCACCTGGCTTACCTTTCCTGTCACAACATCTCTCAATTCTGCCGGAGGCTGACCACAACCAAAATCTTTTATTTTTTCCTCTTGAATAAATAGCCAGCCCTCATCAGGATAAATATCGGGATGAATCAGTCCGGCTCTTTCAAATAATATCGGCATAACTATTTCCTTTCCTGAATTCAGTTTGTTCAAAGTCCACCACCTGCCGATTCAGAAAAAACAATTAATACCGGCAGTCTCCCTTTGCTTCCAGGATTATTCTACAAAGGAACCTCTGATTCTGATGGGATCTCCCAGGGGCTCTCCGGCCAGAAAAATAAATCTGGCCTCAGGGGAGAGAGACCTGATCTCCAGAGTGCTGCCAGCTGACAGCAGATAACCTTCATCTTCCTTAAGCTGTTCTCCTGGCTCTCCGGCCTGAATCTCTCCGGCAATAACAAAAATTATCCCCTGATGATTGTTGCTCAACTGAACATTAAAGCAGCCTCCTTCAGCAATTTCAACATCCTGAAAAATAACATCGGCTATCAGCTCCAGATCTGCTCCGGGACCAGCAATGGTCCTGACCTTTAAACTCTCCTGCTTCTGCTCCGGGACCTCCTCGGCTGGAATCCGGTGGTAATAGGGTTCGGAATTCTTTTCCTTACGGGGGATATTTACCCAGAGCTGAATACCCCTGCTCAGATCCCCTTCGCCGGGTGACTCGGAATGAACAATCCCGCTGCCGGCATTAAAGGCCTGGACGCCGCCGGCCTGAACTTCAGCTTCATTTCCCTGGTTGTCCCTGTGCCAGAAGGAGCCCTCTAACATGTAGGTAACCGCCTCAAAGCCCCGATGTTCGTGGGGGGCAAATTCATTGGGGGGTTCTACAAAAAATTGATCCAGCAGGACAAAGGGGTCCAGACTGTCATAATTATTGGTGGGAAAAAGCCGTTTAACCTTAGCACCATCGCCTTCTGGTTTGGTGACACTCATAATTTTTTGATTTTTTTCTAACATTTAATCTCCACCTCCGTTGAAATTTAGGCCTGATTTCCTCTTATTAATCTCTCTATTAAAGAGTACTCGGTAAAATCATCCATTAACCTTAAAAATATGTCGTGATATTATCATTTATTGTTTTGCCCAGAGAGGTATAGCGATTTACTTTTAAAGTTTGACATTCTATCATCATACCTTGTTGAGCCCAAACGAAAGCAGGCTGATTTTTCAGGATAATCCCCTAATTTTGAGCTTAGTGTAAAATAGCAATAGGGCAATTGTTGAAAGAGTTTGAAAATGATCCTGGATTTTGATTTTATCATATTTTTAAGATATGATATTATAAGATAGCATAAGATAGCATTAGAAGATGGATTTTTAAGATGACCCTAGACAGGAGGGTTAAAAATGACTGAATGGCGCTTGCTGCCCTACCAGGTAAAAAATGGTTTCAATAATATGGCAGTGGATGAAGCCATACTGCAAATTCACAGCCAGGGAAAAACTCCTCCTACTCTTAGATTTTACGGCTGGAAACCTCCGGCCCTCTCCTTGGGTTATTTCCAGAGCCTGGAAGAAAAAGTTGACAGGGAAAGCTGCCGGACCCGGGGAATTGATGTGGTCCGCCGACTGACCGGTGGCCGGGCAATTCTCCACGACCAGGAGCTGACCTACAGCCTGACAGTCAGAGAAGAGCTTAATCTGCTTGATTCCTCGATAGTAAAAAGCTACAAGGAAATCAGCCAGGGCCTGGTTAAAGGCCTGAAAAAACTTGATATACCAGTCAGTCTCACACCTCGCCAGAAGGGTCAGAAGGCACCCCGGGGTGATTCAGCTGCCTGTTTTGACACTCCCTCCTGGTATGAGGTTGTTATCGGTGGGAAAAAATTAATCGGCAGCGCCCAGACCCGCAAATGGGAGACCATCCTGCAGCATGGCTCTTTGCCCCTGACTCTGGATGCCGATCTTATTTTTAATCTCTTTAAGATAGATAATGAGCGCCGGAGAAAAAGACTGAAAAGATTTTTTTTAAAACACTCCACCGGACTCTATCAGCATACGGAAAAAAAGTATTCTCCTAAGACCCTGGAAAAATATCTAGTCCAGGGGCTGTCAGATCACTTTGCTATCGAAATCCAACCCGGAAGTTTAACCGAGGAGGAGCAACAGCTGGCTGCCGAACTCAGCCGGAAGAAATACAGCCAGAAGAGCTGGAATGCCCGCAAATAATTTCTTAAATTATCTAAAATTATTGAGGTGAAAATTACTATGTCCCCCAAAAAATCCCGTTCCCGACTGCCTTCCTGGTTAAAAAACAAGGACCCGCTCCAGAAGGGCATGATAACCACCAAAAATCTGCTCAAGGGGTTAAAGTTAAATACTGTCTGTCAGGAAGCCCGCTGCCCCAATATCGGTGAATGTTATGCCAGAAAAACCGCTACTTTCATGATACTGGGAGAAAAATGCACCCGGAACTGTCAATTCTGTGCTGTTACTTCTGGAGAACCCTCACCTGTCGATCCCAGAGAACCCGATAGAATTGTGGAAGCTGTCAGCCGCCTGGGCCTCAAGCATGTGGTTATTACCTCTGTAACCAGAGACGATCTTCCCGATGGCGGTTCCCGCCAGTTTGTCAGGGGTATAGAAAGACTTAGGGATTATGACTCTGAGCTAAAGATTGAGATATTGACACCTGATTTCCAGCAGGATAGCGGGGCTCTGAACCGGATCATTGTTGCCAGACCAGATATCTTTAACCATAATATTGAAACTGTTCCCGAACTTTATTCCCGGGTTAGACCGGAAGCCAGTTACCAGGGCTCCCTTAAGGTACTGAAAAGGGTAGCTGAGAGCCAGGCAAATATAATAACTAAATCCGGATTGATGTTGGGCCTGGGAGAAAACCGGGAACAGATCCTTCAGGTTTTCCGTGATCTGAGGGAGGTAAATTGTGATATGCTGACAATTGGACAGTATCTTCAGCCAGCCCGAGCCAACCTGCCGGTGCAGGAGTATATCAGACCGGAAACCTTTCAGCAGTACAAAGAGGAAGCCCTTGCACTGGGTTTTAAAGCCGTGGCTGCCGGCCCCCATGTGAGAAGTTCCTATCTGGCTGAAGAAATCAGCCAGGAAGTCTTCTCTCAGGGAGAAAGTTAAGCAATATTAAGTCAATTTTAAGTTTAATTAAGGGGTATCCAGCTCCGGATACCCCTGTCTGCTTTGCTTTACATAATTTTATTTACTGCTGCGAAAAAGATCCAGGAATCTATCTTCATAAAGCTGATAAACTCCCCAGCGGTCAAGCTCTTTCTTTAAAATCGAGGGCTCGGCTTCTCCACCCTTTACTTTATCAAAGAGCCTCTCTATTTCATCTCTGGCTGCAATCGGCAGCCCTTCCAGTGTCCTGGTTACCTGAACCTGACCGGACTGATTCCGGGTTAAATAACCTCTTTCCTCCATATCAGGAACATGAGATTCGCTGGCACTTTCAGCCATATATTCCTCAACAAATTTCATCAGCGACACATCCCAGAGTTCTTCCAGTCCGGAAAGAATAACAGTCAAAAATCTATCCTCCTCACTGCTCTCCTCATCAAGCTGGGCAGCGGTTTCTTCTAAGGTTTTAGCTGCCGTCCTGACGCTGTCCACCTTCTGCTGAAAGCTCATCTTATAAATTAAACTGGCCAGATCCGGCTTGCTGCTGGCAATCATCTCCAGAGCCTGGCGGGCTTCATCGCTGAAACCTTCGGCTTTCATGAGATATCCCGGCGTAATCAGCTTAGGCCTGTCCCAGGTTATCCAGCCTTCCCGGATTCTGGTTTCCGGTCCCTCCTCGGGATAAACTTCCAGATAGGCCGGTTCGGTCAGCACATAATAATGCATGCTGGTTTTTTCACTGGAGGACAGCAGCTCTTCCGGAGATTTAAATATTTTGGTCTGTTCTAGAGCACGTTTAATTTTATCTTGATCAGACATAATAATCACCTCTTATTCTGCTGAAATTCATAGTTTGGATTCTATCAGGTCTTTAAAATGTTTTATTTCTTCTTCCAGTTCGGGTTTTTCCTGCTGAATGATACTGCGCTCCAGCACCAGAGTCGCCAGCGGATCCCTGCCAGTCAGTGATTCCATCTGTTTAAAGGAACGTTCAGTCCCTGAGCCGGCATGGGTTAAAAAAAAGGCGACTTCAGGAAGAATCTCACTGTTGCCCAACAGAAAAGTCCGCAGGGCCGGAGTGATAGAGGCTGCCCAGACCGGATTCCCCAGGATAATCAGATCATAATCTTCAAGCTGATGGGGAAATTGCTCAATCACAGTAACATTGGCCGTTAAAGCATCAAAAGAGGCCTTAATCAGGGCGAAAAAACCTTTTCGATTTCTCCTGTCTATTATTTCCAGGCTGTCAGCCTTAAATTCTTTCACCAGCTTCCCTGCCAGCTTTTTAGTTGTACCGGTTCTGGAGTAATAACTTATCAGAATCTCCAACAATTATTCACCCTTTATTTTACAACTGAAGAGAAAGTTTTCATTATCTATCGGGTCACAGGGTAGGAAGAAAAGCGGTAGAAAAGATTTTCTGGCTATTATATCAGCTGTACTGCCCAGCTTTAAACCTTCCATGCTGTCAACCCCCCGGGTGGGCATCATAATCAGGGTGCTGTCATGTTCCTCGGCCGCCGACAGGATCAGCTCAGAAGCTGCCCCTTCCTCGATAACAACATTAACCTCTGCTACCTTTCCGTTCCTCAGAAGGGATTTTTTAAATTCATTCAGTTCCTGGGCTACTTCCTGCTTGCGCTTTTTCAGTTTCTTCAGACTGAAGTTTTTTTCTATAGCAGATACCATAGTAACGCTTTCCAGCTCTTTGTTCAGCCCAAGCACAGCCTGGACCAAACTGTCTGAACATACGGTGCAGTCAATGGGGATCAAAATCCGGCTGAATCTGATATTACAGACCGGTTTAATCACTCCATCACCTAAATTTTCATGTTTTTCTATAAAAACCGGAACCCTACTCTGGCGCAAAATATTATAAGTTGTCCCACCCAGAAAAAAATGTTTTAGAACATTAATTCCCGGGGAAGCCATAACTATAGCAGAACAATTTTCCTCCTCGGCCAGTCCGGTAATTTCCTCTTCCGGTTTACCTGATAAAACCCGGGTTTCAGCTTCCATACCGGTTTCGGTAATTTTGTCTTTAATTAAAGCCAGTTTATCCCGGGCTTTCTGGAGGTCTTTTTCTTTAGTCCCCTTCTTTAACACATGAACTAAAAGCACGGTTCGAATCCCCAGGCTCTGAAATTCTCCCAGGCACTGGACTAATTTATTGGCATGATCAGAAAAGTCAGTGGCTGATAAAATTTTGCTGGCCAGCACAATTACTACCTCCACTTAAAACAGATTTCGAGTGCTAGATTATTGTTGCTAGTATTATATTAGTTTATCACCAGAAAAGCAAGTAAATTGGTCAAATATAGGCGCTGCAAGCAATTATTTAACTTAAAAAATTAATCCCTAGCATTAACATTACTGCTGTCAGCAGAGAAAATAATATGCCCTGAAAAAATCTTTTCCAGCTCAATCCGGTTATAAACCGGGCATGAATATTCAGGACGACAAAGATAATCAGCATTCCGCCGGGCATCAGCCAGAGAGGAAGTCCATAGTAAATGCTGATCAGATATTCACTCTGACTGGTTATAATATCATAATTTATCAGACCAATCAAATAGGGAAGTACTCGATAGACCAGCGGAAAGAAGAGAAATCCCAGGAGATACCTGCTCCCGCTCAAAAAAATTATTGTATAAAATAAAAGTATCTGAAAAATCAGAGCTATTAAACCCCCGGCAGCAGTAAAAACTCTGTCATACTCCGTCTCATAATTTTCAACCGCCCGGGTTCCCAGAAACTCAAATTCCATCTCATAGCCAAGCCCGGATCCGGCCAGATAATAACCGGCATCATAGAGAAAAAGTGTCAGCAAAACTGCAGCAATTATCAGGGCAAAAAATAATTTTAAAGAAAGATCACTGCTCCGAAATTTCATTTTTTAACCCCCTGCCAGCAAATCCCTCAACTCCCGGTGAATATCTTTATTGCCAGCAACAACCTCGCTGGCCTCAAGACTTATATCTTCTCCAGAAAAATTGGTCACTGCTCCTCCCGCTTCTTTGACTATTAATACCGCCGCGGCAATATCCCAGGGCTCAAGTTTAATCTCCCAGAAACCATCAAAAATACCCCGGGCAACCAGGCAGAGATCATAGGCTGCTGAGCCGGTCCGGCGGATCCCTCCGGTCTTAGGCAACACTCTGGAAAAGAGTTCCAGTACCAGTCGGTCATTTTGTTGATGATCGTAAGGAAAACCGGTGGCAATAATTGCTGTTTCCAGTCGGGAATTATTACCAACCCTGATCGGCTCTCCATTAAAAAAACTGCCCCGGCCCCGTTGGGCGGAATAAAATTCCTCCAGCAGAGGCATATGGATTAATCCCGCTTTCAGCTCCCCCTCTACCAGACAGGCCAGCGAAATGGCAAAGATGTGAAAACCATGCACATAATTAACCGTACCATCCAGGGGGTCTATCACCCAGGCCCGGTCGTTCTCCTTTTTATTGCCGGAAATCCAACCGCCCTCTTCTGCCAGTATTTTATCATCGGGATAATTATCTTTAATCAGGCTGACTAGCATTTCTTCAGATTTTTTATCAACCTCGGATACCAGATCAATCTTTTCCGTTTTACTGGAAACCTTAAAATTTTGCCGGAACATACTTCTCTGGTATTCTCCAACCTCTTCAGCCCAGTGCTTCATTTTTTCCAGCATCCAATCACTCCTGCCCCCATTGTATTATTATTCAGAGTATAAGTCAAAACCATCCCGTCTTTATATTTCAAGCAGAACAATAGTTATACCAACCAGCAGAAAAAGCAAAGAAACTGCCTGCTTAATTCTCACAGGAGGGACTTTATTGTAAAGCGAACGGCCCAGCCAGGCTGCCAGCCCGTGATTGAGGGCCTGAGCGGAAACAGCCCCTAAAAAAACAGCCAGGGGAGAGCTGCTGGCAACGGCCAGACTGAGGGCAGCTAACTGGGTCTTATCGCCCAGTTCGGCCAGAAAAACCAGACTAAAGCTCTGGATAAAAACTCTTCGCTGGCACTTTATCTCACCGGCCGACGGCTGTTTCTGTTTTTTAAAGTAAGTATAAATACCCATCAGGATAAAAAAGGCTCCTCCGACCAGCAAAATCTCTTTCCGGGGAAGAAAGGTAATCAGGGTTGTTCCCAAATAAATTATCAGTCCGGTTGCTAGAAACAAAGCAGATAGGGCACCCAGATATACCTGTCGGGCTGCCCCGCAGGAAGCCAGTAGCAGGGTGGTAAACTGGGTTTTATCGCCCATCTCGGCTAAAAAAATTGTTACAAAGGCCAGCAAAAATATTTCCATAAAAACCTCCTTGCCGGGAAACAAGCCTTAAGTTTCCGCTTTTTAAAAAATCCCCTGTCATTTGTTTTGCCTGCTGCTACCCTGCTTCAGCAAAGCTGCTAGCTTCAGTTTCAGTTTTACTTTATAATTATAACACAAAACTGCCACCGGGGAAAATAACTGTTTTACAGATCACGACGGAGCATAAACCAGATTTTTTTCACTAACAGCACCAGCAGCAGTATCACCACTCCGGCCAGAATAATCGTTCCTCCCGGAGCAAGATTATAATAAAATGATAAAATCAGCCCCAGATTAACCGCCGTCAGGCTGAATAACAGACTCAGCCAGATGGTGCTTTTAAAACTCCAGGCAACCTGCATCCCGGCAGCTACGGGAATGGTTATCAGGGAAGCTATCAGCAGGGTTCCCACCACCCTGATGGCCAGAGCCACCGTGACTGAAACTATCACCATAAATACAATATTCAAAGTCCTGACCGGTACCCCGGCCAGCCAGGCTTCATTTTCATTGAAGGCCAGATAAAAAAATCCGTAATAGTATTTCAAAATCACTGCAATAATAACCAGAGCCAGTGGTAGGATCATATAAATATCCCGGGTTCCCACCAGAGAAATAGAGCCAAAAAGATAGCTGTGAATTCCAACGCTCTGACGGGAAGCGCTGATCAAAATCGTGGCCAGCCCCAGGCCGGCGGCCAGAATAATGGCCAGAGAAAGTTCAGCATAATCCCGATAATCCCGGCGCAGCTTTTCAATGGCCAGGGCAGCAAGAATTGAAACTATAATGGCAGTATAAACCGGAAAAAAGCCTAGAAAAAGACCTAGAGCTACCCCGGCCAGAGCCACGTGAGAAAGGGTATGACCGATTAAGGATAACCGTCTTAAATTTAAAAAAACCCCAACCAGCGGTGCGATGACCCCCACCAAATTACCCGCCAGCAGGGCTCTCCTCATAAAGGTATAATCCAAAAATTCCACTGCAGCCACCATCCTTAGTGATCATGTCTGGGTATAATTCTCAGGTTGGTCCTTCTCAGCTCATGCATATAATCATCATAGCTAAACTCCTGACTGCAGTGAGGATAGGCCCGGCCACCCTCAAAGCAGATAATTTTATTGGCATGCTTGCTGATCACCTGAATATCATGGGAGACCATGATAACAGTCTTATTCATCTCCTGATTAATTTTGCCAATAATCCGGTAGAAATCATCCTGGGCCCTGATATCGACACCTGCCAGGGGTTCATCCAGCAGAATCAGTTCCGGATCATTAACCATCAGCCTGGCAATAAAGATCCGCTGCTGCTGACCGCCGGAAAGATTGCCAATTTTGCGGTTAATAAAATCTTCCATTTCAACCAGTTCCAGAGCTCGGTAAATCTTTTTTTCCAGCTCCTGATTTAAAAATTTGACCAGACCCATTTTGCTGTAAAGATTGCTGCCGACTATCTCCCGAACTGTAGCCGGAAAACTCTGATTAAAATCCTTAACCTGCTGGGAAATATAACCAACCCTGGTCCAATCCATAATATCAGCCACCGGCTGACCCTTCAGAGTGATTTCTCCCCGGGTTGGTGTAAGGTAACCCAAAATCAGTTTCAGCAAGGTGCTCTTGCCAGAACCATTGGGCCCAATAAAGGCCGCAAAATCTCCCAGTTTAAGTTCCAGATTAACATCATCTACCACCCGTTCCTTCCTGTAGGCAAAGGATACACCTTCAACTTTTAAGAAACTCATCTGTTTTTCCCCAGGGCCTGCTTCAGGTTTTCCAGGTTGGAATACATAATTGAAAAATAATCTCGACCCTGTTCTCTATCTTCGGCTCTTAAGCCCTCTACCGGGTTCAGTGTCAATATTTCCAGGCCGGCCTCCTCGGCTATAACCTCTACCGTACGGGGGCTGGCCAGTGTCTCCAGAAAAATATAGTTCACCCCGCTGGTCCGGGCAACCTCAATCAGGTCCGCTATCACCCGGGATGACGGTTCCTCCTCAGGAGAAATTCCGGTCACCGCAATCTGCTTAAGGCCATAGCTATCTGCCAGATAGCCAAAGGCAGCATGGGAAACAATTATGGTGTCATGCTTTAAATCCTCTAAACCTTCCCGGTAGGCAGCATCAAGTTCAGCCAATTTATGTTGAACCTCATCCCGGGCAGCGACAAATTCTTCTTCTCCTTCAGGTTCCAGATCAATAAAAAGATCGGTTAAAATTTCAGCAGTAATTTTCATGTTTTCAAAGTCCAGCCAGATATGATTATCATATTCCCCGTGGTGATGGTCAGGGCTATCTTCATTGTGGTCCTGATGACTATCTTTCTCATGAGTGTCATGTTCATCTTCATTGATGTGTTGACTATAGCCATCTCCACCATTATGCTGGTCATGACTATCTTCTTCCTGATTATCATGATGGTGACCACGATATTCTCTTAGCTCAACATGATCACTCAGTTTAATTACCCTGCCGCCCTGTTCGGCTACAATCCGGGCACCTCTCTCGCCCCAGGCCTCCAGCCCCAGTCCTACATAGACAAAGGCTGCAGCACCTTCCAGACCGGCCACATCCCGGGGAACAGGCTCGTAACCGTGGGGTTCAACTCCGTCGGGAACAACCTGGTGAATTTCCAGTCTTTCTCCTCCAATCCGTTCGGCAATCTCATAAATCGGATATATGCTGACATAGACTTCGGGAGAGGATTCTGCCGCCAGGGGAGAGTACAGGGCAAGAAGCACACCAACAATCAAAACCATAATAACCGCTATTTTCTGGAACAAGTTGTTTGCCTCCTTTTGCAAATGATTTGCAACTAGTAATAATATGATAATCAATTAGCTCTCTGCTGTCAAGCCAGATGTAAAAATTAAACCTGAAGGCAGCCAGAATCATTTATCCTGAGTAAAATAATGTGATTTATATCATGGATTTACTACAGCCTCTGATGTAAAATGATGATAGCAAAATTTAAAAAATCAGCCAGTAAAAGGAGGAAGATCACCTTGATACAAAAATGTCCCGGACAGGATGGACGCAACTGGTCTCCCGAAGATGTCAGTGAAAAGGAATGCCCGAACTGTGAATATAATATTGAGTTTTTTAAATTTGATCTGATGCGGTCTTGCCCCAACTGCGGAGAGGATGTCATCAATCCCAGCTTTAACCTGGAATGTGCTGAATGGTGCGAGCACGCTGCCATGTGTATTGGTCAGGGCAGCACCCTCTACAAAGAGGTGCAGACAATTCGGGACAGAATGGCAGAAAAAATTGAAGAAATCTATGGGAATCAGCCGGATAAAGTTACTCATATCCAAGAAGTTGTCAAAATGGCAGATAGAATTGGCAACAGAGAGCAGTACAGCCCTCTGAATATCATCCTTTCAGCTCTGCTGCACGAGCTGGGCAGTAGCTCCTGCCAGCTTGGGAAGCTAAATTACCGGGAAATTCTGGCAGAACAGGGGTATAATCCGGAAGATATCGAACACTGCTGGCAGATTGCTGCCGCTCTGCTTCAGAGCCTTGATTTGCCGGAACGCTATCAGGAAGAAATAATAAACAATATCAGAGCTCTGAGAGTAAAAGAGTTGCCTAATCATTCCTTTCTGGTTCTGCAGGATGCTCATCAACTGGTAGAGCAGCAGCTGGACTCCTCCTCAGCTGTAGAGCTTAAAACAGAGGGAGGGAAATATCTAGCGGAAAAAATTCTCTAATTATTCTAACCCTGAAGTATTTTATTTAAGCAGCCGGCAACCTTTTCAGCTGGAAGCCCCCGGGCTTCATTACCATCTCTTCCCCTCAGGGTGGAAGCCATGAAAAGAGAGTTTAAAACCGCCTCTTCTGTGGATTCAACCACTGCCTGAAAAACCATATTCATCACCTGACAGTCATTTCTTTCAGCTGGCTTCATCTTTTTCTTATGCTGGTCCTTGCTAACTCTAACTCCGCCATTATTTTCTCGTTGATAGCGCCTGGCTGTGGAAAAGGCCAGCACATACTCTCCGCTCCTGTTATCAGCCAGCGAACCCACCCTGGCCAGACCGGCCTGGGCCCGGCGGGCAGCTCTGGTTAGGCTCAAAGAATCTAACGGCAGATCAGTGGCCAGAATAACAATAACCGACCCATCCTGTCTCTCTCTGGCTCTGGCAGGCTTCAAATTCTGATCCAGATTCAGATTATAAAGAGGGACTCCGGCAATCCGGAGTTCCTCCCGTCGGCCAAAATTGCTTAATACCAGAGCACCCAGGTGAAAACTGTTATCTTCCAGGGTTAATCGACGGGAAGAAGAACCAATTCCCCCTTTAAAGCCAAAGGCAACCATGCCTGTACCGGCGCCGATTTCTCCCTCGGGCACTCTATCCCCGGAAGCGGTAATCAGAGCCCGGTGGACATGCTGGGATTTTGCATGCCTGCCCTGCAGGTCGTTCAAATAACCATCATTACATTCCAGCACTACCGGATTGTAACTGCTGGAATTAATGCCTATTTCAGGATTATCCCGCAGGATATAATCAATCAGAGCATCCATAACCCGGCCTACATTAAGGGTTCCGGTTAAGAGCAGCGGAGATTCCAGGACGCCCATTTCCTGAATCTGAGATAGCCCCACGGCTTTGCCGTAGCCGTTGATAATGTCAAGACCGGCTGAAACCGGATTTCTGAAAATATTATCTCGATGAGGCCAGACTGCCGTTACCCCGGTTCGAATTGGACCTGTTCCTGGAACCAGTTCTCCCTCTCCTCTAATAATCGTTGAATGTCCCACTTCCACCCCGGGAACATCGGTTATGGAGTTTAAGTTGCCCGCAGGCAGCATCCCCGGAATAATTCCCCACTCCCTGATTCTCCGTCTTTTGCTGGTTTTTTTATTCATTTTAATCCTGCCCCTTCTTGCTAAATAATCCAGTATTTAATACCTGTGGATCCCCACCAAATCATAATATCTCAGATATCTCCAATCAGAAAACATTCCTGGATCGCTAAATCTTAGTATTATTTTAGCACAAAATTATCTCTATTTCATCAAATCCAGTTATTTCATGTATTTTTCTCCAATATCCTGAACCATAAAGCTGGATTAAAGCTTGGGGTAAAATTAAGACAGTTGCTTGCTATTACCCGGTTAATTGTTGTATAATAAACTTTAGAGTTTGGGTTTTAAACAATTCCCCACAACTAAATCTAAAAATTTAACAGTTCAGCTAATTTTAGAAAGGTGGTGGCCTGCAATGAAAACCTCCAGCAGTCATCTTGAAACCAACAATTTTTCCGCAGCCCTCAGCTGCCTTCAGCAGACTGCAGTGAAGGTTTTGTCCTTAATAGTAATTGTAATCTTACTGGCATTCCTGCTGGCCCCGGCTGCTTCAGCTCAGGATAGAGAAAAAAGTGTAAACCACCATCTCGAGAAAGAAATTAATTCCAGCCTGCAGCAGGATTTGATTTATGATTTTTATGAGCGAAGAAATTATGATCCCCTCTGGGTTGCCGACAATAAATTAACTGAAACCGGCGAAGAGGCATATGCTATTATCAGTCAGGCTCAAAAGTTCGGCTTAAATCCCGAAGATTATAATTATGATGAAATCAATGACCTCTGGCTGGGATTGCGCTATCAGAGCCCCGATGAGTTTCCTCCGGCTCAAGCAGCCGAGCTGGAGATTATAATAACCGAGGGGCTGGTTAATTTAACCGGTGATCTGGCCCGGGGCAGGCTAAACCCTGATTCCTACACCAGAAGAACGACTTCTCTGAGAATTGCTCCTGAAGTTTCTCAGGTATTATCGACTGCCCGGGCAGGAGAAGATCTGGAAGAGGTTCTAAACACTATTCAGCCCCGGCACCCCCAGTATCAGAAACTGCTGAAAATCAACCAGGCCGTCCAGCAAGGAGAAAAAACCATTACCCGGGAAGAGGAGAACATTTTGGCAGCCAACCTGGAAAAGTGGCGCTGGTCAGGTGATAATTCTCCCGGAACCAGCGAGAGGCATGTCTATGTAAATCTTCCCTCCTTTGCCGCCCAGGTCTATGAGGACAGTGAAATTGTTCTCGATATGAAAACTATCATTGGCAGGCGGGCCCATCCCACCCCGGAGATGAATAAAATTCTAACCCATCTGACCATCAGCCCGCGCTGGTACATGCCAAGATCGATCGCCCTTAGAGAACATCTCCCGAAAATCAAGGAAGACCAGGACCATCTGGAACGGGGAGGTTATCGGGTTTATCAGGAGGATGATTCCGGGCGATTTGTCGAAATCGATCCTGATGATATAAACTGGGATGAAAAAGATGCCAGCAACTTTGATTATTACCTCTGGCAGGACGCCGGCCCTGATAATGCTCTGGGGCGGGTTGTTTTTCGCTTTCCTAATCATCAAAGCATCTATCTTCATGATACTCCTGACCGTCATCTTTTTAATCTGGAAACCCGAGCTGAAAGTTCAGGCTGTATCAGAATTAATAAGCCAATGGAGTTCGCCAGTTATCTGCTGCAGGATCAAGCTCACTGGGACCTGAAAAGGATTAATGATAAGATAAGAGACAGACAGGAAACCACCATCTATATCAATAATCCAATCCCGATTCATCTCTCCTATTTCACCGCAGGAGTTTCTCAAAGTGGCGAACTGGAATTTTATGATGATATTTATAACAGAATGACAGATCTAAAAAATGCGCTGGAACGTCTGGATGGTTAAGAAAAATACTGGCTGGATAATAACAATCATTATTAAATTTTAACAAATACGAAAGCGGGGGAAAATATGAAATGAATTTTTCCAAAAAAAATATTGTGGCCCTGGTAATCTGCTGTCTGATAATTACTGCAGCTCTGGGGCTGGCTCTGACAGAAGAAAATACCGTCCGGGCCGGCCCTCTACTCCGGCTGGGGGATCGGGAAGAGGAGGTTAAGGTTCTGCAGCAGCGGCTTCAGGACCTGGGGCTTTATGACGGCCCTCTGACCGGTTTCTATGGAGACCAGACCCGGTATGCAGTTGAACGGCTTCAGCAGGTCTCAAATCTCCCTCCTGATGGTATTGCAGGCCAAAAAACTCTGGCAGCCCTGGAAAAACTGGAAGGCAATCTTGATCACTACCCTGAATTAAAAATATATACACATAATGCGAAAGTCTTTTACTTACAGCGCCTGCTTCGGGACCTCGGATACTTAAATGCCGAACCTTCAGGTCTTTTTAGAGCTCTGACCCACCGGGCAGTGCAGAGTTTTCAGCGCAATATGGGATTAGAAGCCGATGGAGTAGTCGGACGCTCGACCTGGCTAGCCCTGGAGAAAAATTCCAGGCTGGCAGAGCCCGGGGAAAACATAACCGACAGATCTGACGAAAAATCTCTCCGGCCTGAGAAAGAAAAGCCAGAAGATAGTAAGGAAAGAATTTCTCCTGATACCACTGAAATCGAGGATGATTCCGAAGAACAGGTTTTCCAGGATACCAAAAGAGTGAAACAACAGGAAGAAAAACCAGATTCAGCTGCTATGCCACTTCTTCGGGAGGGAGATTCTGGCGAGGAAGTCAGAGAGTTGCAGCGCCTGCTCCAGAGCCATGGATTTTATTCAGCTCAAATTGATGGACAGTTTGGCTATCAGACAATGCTGGCAGTCAAGCAGTTTCAAAACCTCTCAGGCCTTCAGGTAGATTCTGTGGTCGGACCCAATACCTGGCGGGAGCTTCTGGCTGAAAGCAGTGGAGATACCATATATTATACTGTTCAACCCGGGGACAGCCTCTGGACTCTGGCCCGCCGGCTTAATACCAGTGTCAATAAGCTGAGAGCCGCCAATAACATCTCAGGGGATCATATCAGAGTAGGAGACAGGCTGCGGGTGCCTGGTGACGGGATAGCAACCGCTGAAATCAGGGATCTGCACTGGAATGAAGTGGATTTACTGATCCCCGAGGGCAAAATATTTACCATCACCGATCTGGAAACCGGTTTGAGTTTTAGAGTCCGCCGCCTTTACGGCAATGTTCATGCCGATGTGGAGCCGGCTTCCCGGAGGGATACCGAAGTTAAACGGCGAATTTATGGCGGCAGCTGGAGCTGGGACCGCCGGGCTGTGGTTGTCCACATTAACAATATGCTGATAGCCGGTTCGATCAACGGCATGCCCCACGGCGGTCAGGAGATTACCAGCAACAACTATCCCGGCCATTTCTGCCTGCATTTTCGGGGCAGCCGACTGCATAACAGCGGCGGCCTGGATCCCGACCATCAAGGCATGGTGGAGGAGGCTGCAGAAGAAATCTGGCCAATTTCTGGCAATTGATTATCTTCGTTTTTTTATCAATCCAAAATTGAAATTTCAGCTTAAAAAACTCAGTTGGCAGTATAGTAAACAGAAATATAAAGATTTAATATAACCAGACTTTAAATAAAAAACCAGATCCTGGTTGACCGACAGGGTCTGGTTTTCTGTATACCAGCTTTTATTTT
>SLJX01000022.1 GCA_007134885.1 Halanaerobiaceae bacterium | reverse complement strand
TAAGAATATCCTGAAGCCGGGAATTAAGATTTTCTGTCCCCAGTTCACCCCGCCGCATCGGTGACAGCACCTGGACATCTTCCACAGGATCAAAATCAAAGCGGGCCGGTACCCTTTCCCGAACAATCTTGATAATCAGCTGAAGAACTTTGGCTGGCTTCTTTTCTTCAATAAAATAAAAATCATCAAGCCTGCCGCCAGTTTTGTTTTCTAGATCAGGCATCTGACCGTTATTAATCCGGTGAGAGTTTATCACAATTGAACTTTCCCGGGCCTGCCGAAAAATCTCTGTTAATTCTATGACCGGTACCCTACCGGATCTGATTATATCCCTGAGGACATAGCCTGCTCCTACCGGAGGAAGCTGATTAACATCACCTACCAGAATCAGATTGGCGCTTTCGGGAACTGCCTTCAGGAGATGGTACATCAGCACTGTGTCCAGCATGGAAGCCTCATCAATTATTATGACATCACCGGCCAGCTGGTTATCGCCATTGCGCTGAAATCCGCCCTCCTGATAGCTGAACTCCAGCAGACGGTGAACTGTTTTGGCTTCCTTGCCGGTGGTCTCTGTCATTCTTTTGGCTGCCCGGCCGGTGGGGGCCGCCAGCAGTATTTTTTGATTCAAATCCTGGAAGGCGCTGATGATGGCTTCAATGATTGTGGTTTTCCCGGTACCGGGCCCGCCGGTAATTACCAGCAGATTTTCCTTAAGAGCCAGTTTTACCGCCTCCCGCTGCTTTCCTGCCAGCGAAAAGGCAAGCTGCTTTTCAGCCTCCCTGATTCGGGCCGGAATATCTATCATATACTGCTGGCGAGCTGAAGCCAGCAGCTGCTGGATTTTCCAGTTTATCCCTGTTTCAGCTACATAAAAAGCTTTAAGATAAACAGCTTTATTGTTCTCTTTAAAGTTGCTGTAGTCAAAATTAAGATCCTCTATCACCAGGCGGTCCTGAACCTCAAGCTCGCCAAAGGGCTCAACCAGCTGCTCCCTTTCCACCTCCAGCACCCTGGCGGCCCGCTCCAGTAAAGCTTCATAGGGATAGTAAACATGACCCTCCCCGGCTGTCTGCTCCATGATATATATCAGTCCGGCTTTAAGCCGCTGCCCGGAATCTTTTTCAATCCCCATATCCCGGGCAATTTTATCAACGGTTTGAAAACCGATGCCCCAGACATCGGAAGCCAGCCGGTAGGGTTTATTCTGCACAACCTCAACGGCATCTCTCCCGTATTCCTGATATACTCTGGCTGCATAGGCCGGGCTGATATTATTGGAGAGCAGAAAAACCATAATCTCTCTGATCTCGGACTGCTCCTGCCAGGATTCCTGGATCTGCTGCAGCCTTTTCCTGCCGATTCCCTCTACTTTCTTGAGTTTTTCCGGGTTATCGTCAATTATTTCTAAGGCTTCCTCGCCAAATTCCTGGACTATTCTTTCAGCCATTACCGGTCCTATTCCCGGGATAAGTCCGGAGCCCAGATATCTTTTAACCCCCTCCTCACTGGTAGGGGCAGAATAGCGAAAATCAGTTATTTTAAACTGCCTGCCGTATTTGGAATGGGTGGTCCAGTAACCTTCCAGTTCCACCACCTGACCGGGATCGGGTGCAGGCAGATTTCCCACTACGGTTACCTTTCTCTCCTCTTCCAGAAGCTTGAGTCTGGCAACCGTAAAACCATTTTCCTCATTGGTATAGGTTATCCTGTCAATCTGCCCGGTTATCCTTTCCTTTTCTGAAGCCATCTAATCACAACCTGTAAATAAAAAATTTGCAGAACTGAGGTTCAGAAAATTACCTATCTATATTATATGTCAGGATTGGGCTCCTGGCAAATTATAAGCTCAGCTGCCAGGGAGGACTGCCGGTCTTTTTCTGGAATTCTACTAATAGAAAGATAAACAGAAGAAAACTTAAATCCGAAAATCGAAAGGAAGGTAAAAATGAAATCCCACCGTGAATATCTCTGGTTCAACACAGATAAGAGGATGGAGATGGTTAATATCACCGAGCAGGTCAGAGAAGTTATCAAGCAAAGCAAAATCCAGGAAGGTCTCTGTCTGGTGAATGCCATGCATATAACCGCCAGCGTTTTTATCAACGATGCTGAAAGCGGCCTTCATCAGGACTTTAAGGACTGGCTGGAAGAACTGGCACCCCATGAACCAGTTTCTCAGTACCGGCACAACACCTTTGAAGATAATGCCGATGCCCATTTGAAGAGACAGGTTATGGGACGGGAGGTTGTGGTGGCAATCACTGAAGGAGAGCTGGATTTTGGTCCCTGGGAACAGATTTTTTACGGTGAATTTGACGGTAAGCGTGATAAGAGAGTGCTGGTAAAGGTTATGGGAGAGTAGTGTTCTCCAGCTCCTCTAAATCCTGGAACAGCCTGTCTGACCAGGCCAGCAGCTCCTCATCTCCGGCAAAATTGCCGACCAGCTGAAGCCCTGCTGGAAGGCCGTTATTAAATTTACCTGCCGGGAGATTAACTGCCGGAAGTCCGGCATTGGTCCAGGGCAGGTTCATAACCGGGTCACCGGTGCTCTCCAGACCTTCTGGTGCCGGGCCAGGAGCCGGAGGTGAAATCCAGAGATCAATTTTCTCTGCTTTCATAATTACCTGAAGTTCTGACCTCAACTGGTTCTGCTGACTTCTGTCCTGCTGATAGGTTTTATCGCTGATCTGCTTTCCGGTTTCAATCAATTCTGCGGTTGTCTGCCGGTAGCTGTCACCATATTTCTGATACCAGCTGAAATGAGTTTCAGCAAATTCTCTGGCAATCAGCCGGTTGTGGCTCCTGTTAATCTCCATGATATCAGCAAATATCTCAACTTCTTTCAGCTCATACCCCCGGCGGGATAAGAATTTCAGCTGGCTGGAAAAAGCCTCTTTTCCCTGATAGGAAGTCTGTTTAAGATAGGGGCCAACCGGAATTCCGAGGGCCGGAGAGGCAGCTTCTTCAGGACTGACCTCACTTTCTCTCCAGTTCTGACAGACAAGCCTGGCTGCCCGCCGCATCCCTGCCATATCCTGGGTAAATAATCCTGCATGATCGGCGGAAGGTGAAAAGAGCAGCATTCCCTCGGAGGGAATCCGGGCAAAACTGGGCTTAAAGCCAACTATACCGCAGAAAGCCGCCGGTCTTATAACCGAACCGATAGTCTGGGTTCCAAGAGCCAGGGGACAGTAGCCGGCAGCAACAGCTGCTGCCGAGCCGCTGCTGGAGCCTCCGGGAGTATGGTCTGGATTGTGAGGATTGCGGGTTGGTCCCGGGGCAAAATAGGCAAATTCAGTGGTCACGGTTTTCCCCAGCATCAGAGCTCCAGCATTCTTGAGGTCAGCAATTACTTTCCCCTCCTCTCCGGTTAGAAGCTCCGATGGTAATCTGGAACCTGCCCTGGTAGGAAAACCCTCCAGATGGAAGAGATCCTTAACCCCCACCAGGATGCCATAAAGATCCGGTCTCTCCTCTGCTGTTGGATACTTCTTCTTGAGACTATCAGCCTGCTGCTGCAGCCGCTTAAATCTGAATTTTTCAGGCAGCAGAGCTCTAATATTAATCTCTTTTAAAGCTATTTCCCGGGCTTTATACTGCAAATAGGTATCCAGAGCTTTACTTCCCAGGCGCAGCCTCTCTGCTGTTTCCTCCAGCCGCTCGGAACTTATCAGCAAATTATTCATCTCCTTTATCCTGAAAAATTAATTTCCTGAATTTTTCCTGCAATTCAGGTAAAGTTATCTGCATATATGCCTAAATTTCTTTGCGAAATTACTTTGTGAAAAATTCATAAACCGCTTTTTGAAAATCGAAAATAAATCCTAACACGTAAGTAATAGCTGCTATCATGTAAGAAATAGCTATTACTGCAGAATTAAAAAAAGCAGGCACTATTTTAATACTGTGCCTGCCCTATTTGAACTTTTAATTTATTTTACCACCAGAACCGAAGTTGTGGCATATCTAACCACCTTGTCACTGATACTTCCCAGGAAAAAGCGTTTTACACCACCCAGACCCTTATCTGCCAGAATTATCAGGTCATAGCCCTCTTCCTCTGCAATATCACAGATTACATCGGCCGGATCACCCTTGCGCAGCAGGGTATCATATTCAAGGTCTGCCTCTGTCAGGATCTGTCCGGCCTCATCCAGCACCTGCTGTCCCTGTTTTTCCAAGTTCTTTTCCTGGGCTTCTCTCTCCTTTAAACCCCGGTGAATGGCTGCATGGGTAGAAGCTTCAGCAATATCAATTACCTGATTAATATCTGCCACCACTGTAATTAAAGTTATATCAGCCTCCAGACAGGATGCCAGTTCCACTGTTTTCTCTACTGCTCCCCTGCTCCTCTCTGAACCGTCCACTGCTACCAGGATTTTATTCATTTTTTAGTCACCTCCAGAAAGGATGTTGAAAGTTTCCACTTCCGGTATAAAAAAAGTCAGAATTATATATATTTTTCCTGTTTTCATTATATCACAGATAGAATAAAAAAAGAAGTTCTGCAGAAGTTATTATGTTACAGAGATAACAGATGCTGCCGATTTTCTGGTTATTAATAACCAGGATAAACAAAAACAAAAAAACCACCTGCCTGAAACAGCAGATGGTTTTTATGATTTCTAAATTTATTTAAGTGGAAGTTATATTAAAGACCGGCTTTGGCCAGGGCATCTGCTACTGCTTCTATCCAGCGTTCAGAACTTCCGGTTGCGCCGGTATAGGTATCAACTTCAGCAGAGTCAGTTTCTATAAAACGGGCAGGAAGCTCTTCTCTGGCTTCATGCCATTCATCCAGCCGGTAATCCTCATCCTTCAATTCTCCCATATCATTGTACTCCAGAAGTTCCACGGAAATTATTTCAACATTTTCCAGTTAAATCTTCTCTTAGAGGTAAACTGGAGAAATTCAAATCGCCAGATTCCAGCCGGATGCTACTTTTTCCAGAGCAGCAAGCAGTTTTTGATTATCACTGCGGCTGCCAACCGTGGCTCTGACTGTATTTTCCAGGCCCAGAGCCGCTCCGGGTTTAACTATAATCCCCTGCTCTTCCAGTTTTTCAGCAACCTTCCTGCTGGCTGCTGAGGTTTCAATCAGAACAAAATTTCCCTGGGATTTTTGATAATCAAGCTTTAATTCTTCCAGTTTCTGATAAAGATATTCCTTTTCCTGTTTATTCTTTTTTCTGCTGACTTCAATATGCTGCTGATCCTTCAGAGCCGCACAGGCAGCAGCCTGAGCCAGTCTGTTGGAATTAAAGGTATCCTTAAGTTGAGTTAAATAGTGAATAATTTCCGGGCTGCCGATGCCATAACCTACCCTGAGTCCGGCCAGCCCATAAGCCTTAGAGAAGGTTCTTAAAATTAAGAGATTGGGCCAGTTCTCCCGGTCTGCCACTGCTGAAAAATACTCAGGATCGGTAACATACTCATGATAGGCCTGATCTAAAACCACCAGTACATGTTCCGGAACCTCCTGTAAAAATGCCGTAATCTCAGCAGCAGTTAACAATGTTCCGGTAGGATTATTGGGGTCGCAGATAAACATAAGCCGGGTCTTTTCAGTGATTTTGTCCTTCATGGCAGATAGATTGTGGCAGTAATTTTCATCCAGAGGCACCGCTACTCCCTGACAGCCCTTGGATTTAATGTAAACTCTGTATTTAACAAAGGAGGGATCAGCATAGATTATTTCTCCCCGATTCCTTCCCATCATCTCTACCAGGAGACCGATTAACTCGTCAGAACCATTTCCCACAATAATTTCTTCCGGGGTAATATCATAGAAATCTGCTAAATCCCGGCGCAGCGGCTCAGCCGTGCTTTCAGGATATTCCTCTATTCTCTTAAGCTCCTCTTCAATACCATCCCGAGCCCGGGGAGAACAGCCATAGGGGTTTTCATTAGAGGCCAGTTTAACCGGCTCTGCTATATCATAATCTTTCCTGATTTTTTCCCTGCCCCGCCCGGGTTCATAGGAACTGAGACTGGAGAGATTTTTTTCAAGCAAACTGGTTAATTTCATGGTATCTTTCCTCCTCAAGATCTTTTTGCTCCAGCCCGGCAAACAGACTGGAATAGGAACCCAGGATTTTTAGATGAGAGGTTTTCCGGTTAAGTCCTGCGATGATTTCCTTAATTTTGGGCTGTTCCAGATGACCGGAAAAATCTATAAAAAAGAGATAATCACCCAGCATTTTTCTGGTTGGTCGGGATTCAATCCTGGTCAGATTAACATTCCGGGAGGCAAATTCAGCCAGCATTTCATGTAAAATTCCGGGACGGTTCTTAATCGGAGAACAGATGATTGAGGTTTTATAACTCTCCTTCTCTTCAGCAGATTCCCTGCTGCTCAGCTCCTCCAGGTGGGAATCCTCAGAACGGGAAAGAACCACAAACCGGGTCCAGTTAGAATCATTATCCTGAATATCAGCTGCAATAACTTCCAGTTGATTAAGCCGGGCTGCCAGCCGGGAGCCGATTGCTGCTCTGACTACCGCATCATCTTCCTCCCTCCGGTAAACTAGTTCAGCTGCCTCAGCGGTGCTGCTTACCCGGTGGGTTTGACAGCTGTCTGAAAGTTTCTGGAGATAATCCCGGCACTGGGCCAGGGCCTGAGGATGGGAATAGATCTCCTCAATATCTGATATTCTGGTTCCCTTTCTGGCAATTAACTGCTGGTTAATCGGAAGAATAATTTCTCCTGCTATATTCAGCGAGACCTTATGGGCCAGATAATCTAAAGTCACATTGACCGAACCTTCCAGGGAATTTTCAATAGGAACAACTGCCAGATCAATCTCGCTGCGGTCAACAGCCTGGATTAAGTCCGGGATCTCCTGGCAGGATATTCTGCTGTAATTATCCAGCCGGGAGATGAGTTTCTCTGCCGCCAGCTGGGTAAAAGTCCCCGGGGGGCCGAGATAACCAAGTCTTTTCATTTTCATCACATCCCTGTTATCAGGTTTTAAATCGCCGAGGGCAGAATCCGGTCAATATTGCCATCATCATAGCTGCCTATTTCCTTAATTTCCTGCATTAGAAGGTGAAACTTATCCGGTCTTAAAGACTGAGGGCCATCTGAGAGGGCACTGCTGGGTTCAGGGTGCACCTCTATTATCAATCCATCGGCACCGCAGGCCACAGCCGCCCGAGCCATCGGTCTAACCAGTTCCCAGCGTCCGGTTCCGTGACTGGGATCAACAATAACCGGCAGATGGCTGATTTCTTTAACCAGAGGGACCGAACTTAAATCCAGAGTGTTTCTGGTCTCTTCACCAAAGGTTCTGATTCCCCGCTCACAGAGAATAACCTGATGATTTCCTTCAGTCATAATATACTCAGCAGCCAGCAGCCATTCTCTGATGGTTGCTGACATACCGCGTTTCAGCATCACCGGCTGTCTCAGACTGCCAATGGCAGAAAGCAGAGGGTAGTTCTGCATATTGCGGGCTCCTATCTGAATAATATCAGTATATTCAGCCACCAGATCCAGATGTTCAATGTCCATAAGTTCGGTGACAATTTTCAGACCTGTTTCCTCCCGGGCCCTGGCCAGCAGCTTAAGACCTCTTTCACCCAGGCCCTGAAAAGAATAGGGCGAGGTTCTGGGCTTGAAGGCTCCCCCTCTGAGTATCTCTGCTCCTGCTTTTTTAACCTCTCTGGCAGTGGTCATCAGCTGATCTTCATTTTCCACCGCACAGGGCCCGGCCATAACTGCAGGAGTTTTACCACCAATTTTCACCTGACCAAGTTCAATAATAGTTTTCTCCGGCTTAAATTTCCAGCTGGTAAGTTTATAGGGATCTAGAATAGCTATCACCTTTTCCACACTGGAATGAGAGGCCAGCCGGTTTTTCAGAGTCTCCTTATCTGCTCCTTCTCCGATCAGGCCTATTACGGCCCGCTCTACTCCTCGAAAAATATGACTGTCATACTCCTCTTCCGGTACTGTTTCCAGCACCTGCTTTAGTTCTCCTTCTGATGATTCTGGTTTCATTACTACAATCATTTCAGCATCCTCCTTTAAATTTTGTTTGAAAATTGAATTGTTATTTATTTGGCAATTAAATTGATAAATGAAAGGTGAATTGAATTATACCAAAAATATCAAGTTGATGGATCTGCCTCAAAAACACCCTAAAAAACACAAAAGCCGCCCCTTCCAGGGCGACTATAATCGCGGTACCACCTGTCTTGATTCCTTATAAATTGCTAAGTAACAGAGGAATCATCTCTTTTGAGAGCTGACACTCTCTCACCGGGTAACGACGGAAGACGGCCGGGCTTACTTAATTTCAGCTGGCAACTCAGGGGGGAAATTCGGCCCTGGGAAATAACCGGTTTGCAGTGCCGCCGGTCTCCTTAATATTTCCAGAGGCTTACTTGAACCCCTTCACAGTTGTTGTGTCTTTTAAATTGTTAAAGTGAATTATAGCAGGGTTTCTGAGGTTTGTCAAATGTTTTTTCCGGATTCTTAGAAAAAAATTTAGACCTCGACGGTCCAGCCGTAGGGATCCTCCCGCCTGCCGGTCTGAAGGCCGATAAGATAATCATAAAGTTTGCTGGCGACTTCCCCGGCCTCTCCCCCGTTTATTTTCATCTCCATCTCATTCCATTTCAGCTCCCCGATGGGAGAAATAATCGCTGCGGTTCCGGTGCCAAAGGCTTCCTCCAGGCTGCCCTGCTGATAGGCCTCAGCGACCTCCTGGATTTTTATTCTTCTCTCCTCAACTTTAATCCCCCAGTTTCTGAGAATTTTTATCACCGAGTCTCTGGTAATTCCTGGCAGAATGCTTCCTTCCAGTGAGGGTGTTATAATTTTACCGTCAATTTTGAAGAAAACATTCATGGCGCCAACCTCTTCTACAAATTCCCGGTCAACTCCATCCAGCCAGAGGACTTCATCATAACCCATCTCTGCTGCCCGGGACTGAGCCTTTAAACTTCCGGCATAATTTCCTCCGGTTTTAGCCATTCCCGTTCCTCCTTTTATTGCTCTGACATAGTCGGTCTCGACATAAATTCTGGTGGGCTTGATCCCTTGAGAATAGTAGGCAGCCACTGGAGACAGAATAATAACAAATTTATAGCGGGAGGAGGGTTTAAGCCCCAGGTAAATCTCGGTAGCTATGGTAAAGGGCCGAATATAAAGAGATGTCCCGGGTCTGGAAGGAACCCAGTTTTTGTCCACTTCCACAGTCTTTTTAACAGCTCTGACAAAAAACTCGGGATCCATCCGGGAAATACACATTCTCTCATTGGAGTTATTAAACCTGGCAGCATTCATGTCAGGCCGGAAGAGCAGCACCCGGCCATCTTCTGCCCGATAGGCTTTCAGACCTTCAAAGGTTGTCTGACCGTAATGACAGAAGGCCGCTGCCGGGTCAATCTCAAGGGGACTGTAGGGCACAACTCTGGGATCGAACCAGCCTCTTTCGCTCTCATAATCCATGACAAACATATGGTCGGTAAAGGTACGTCCGAAACCTAAATCCTCAACTGAAGGAGGAGTCTTTCTTTCTTCACACATCTCAACAGTAATTTTTTTATCCATTCTCAGACCTCCTGTTAACTTAGTAAGATAAAAACCATAACCCTAATAACAATCCAACACTGCCCCGCTGGCAGCAGAACTCACCAGACTGGCATATCTCCTCAAATAACCATCCTTGATTTTGGGTTCCGGCTTTTCCCAGTCTGCCAGCCTACTTTCAATTTCAGCCTCTGTAAGATCAGCAGATAGGCTTTCTCCCGGAATATCAATTTTGATAATATCATTTTCTCGAAGGGCAGCCAGCGGACCGCCAGCCATCGCTTCCGGCGATATATGTCCGATTGAGGCTCCCCGGCTGGCTCCAGAAAAACGTCCATCGGTTATCAGGGCTACCTCCCTATCCAGTCCAGCTCCAGCAATAGCTGAGGTGGGAGAGAGCATTTCCCTCATACCCGGTCCACCTCTGGGACCTTCATATCGGATAACCATAACATCACCGCTTTTAATTCGGCCGGAATGAATGGCACTAACAGCCTCTTCTTCTGAATCAAAGATCCGGGCAGGTCCCTGATGTACCAGCATCTCCTCGGCTACTGCAGCCTGTTTGACAACAGAACCCTCAGGGGCGATATTTCCCTTAAGAACAGCCAGACCTCCGGTTTGATGATAGGCCCTGTCAAAATTCCTAATGACCTCACTGTCTCTGACTTCCACACCCTCAAGATTTTCTTGAATTTTATGACCGGTTGCTGTCAGGAGCTCATCATCAAGGAGATCATGCTGCTGCAGCACCTTCATCACTGCCGGAATACCCCCGGCTCGATCCAGATCCTGAATATGGTAACTTCCCGAAGGGCTTAAGCTGCAGAGATGAGGAATTTCTTTTTTAATTTCATTTATCAGGTCTATTTTCAGTTCCAGGCCGGCTTCCCGGGCGACGGCTGGAAGATGAAGGGCCGTATTGGTAGAGCAGCCCAGGGCCATATCAACTTTCAGGGCATTGATAAAAGCTTCTCTGCTGACAATATCAGCAGGTTTAATTCCCTTCTGATACAGGCTGACAATCTGCCTGCCTGCCTGCTTGGCCAGACGAATTCTGGCAGCCTCCACCGCTGGTATAGTTCCGTTGCCGGGTAGTCCCAGTCCCAGCACCTCAGTCAGGCAGTTCATGGAATTGGCGGTGAACATACCAGCACAGCTTCCGCAGCCCGGACAGGCGACCTCCTCGATTTCAGCAAGTTCTGTTTCAGAAATCCGTCCGGCTTTGACCCCGGCTACACCCTCAAAAACAGTTTTTAAATCAATATTCTCACCGCGGTACTTCCCGGCCAGCATGGGCCCCCCGCTGATAACCAGGGCCGGAATATTTAACCGCAGGGCAGCCATCAGCATTCCTGGAACTACCTTATCGCAATTGGGAATCAATACCAGGGCATCCAGAGCGTGAGCCCGGGCTACTGTTTCCACCGAATCAGCGATCAACTCCCGGCTGGCCAGAGAAAAATGCATCCCCTGATGGCCCATGGCGATCCCATCACAGACTCCTATTGTGCCAAATTCCAGAGGTGTGGCTCCAGCCATCCGAACTCCGGCTTTAACTGCCCGGGCTATCTTATCCAAATCGCTGTGACCGGGAATAAGTTCACTGAAGGAATTGCAGATTCCAATCAGGGGAGCTTCCAGTTCCTCTTCAGTTAATCCCAGCGCCTTAAAAAGCGAACGCTGGGGAGCGCTGTCAATTTTTTTCGTCACCTGTTCACTGTTTTTTTTCATGATTACACCCCACTTTCTTTTTGAGCCAGCCTGATCCCGTACTGGATGCTGTCTACCAGGGCCTGCCAGCTGGCTTCTATAATATTGCTGGAAACTCCCACAGTGCCCCAGCTTTCCTGACCATTGCCGGTTTCTATTAAAACCCGGACCCGGGCCGCAGTTCCATCTTTACCATTCAGCACCCGGACCTTATAATCAATAAGATATATGTCTTTTATTTCCGGATAAAAATTAATCAAAGCCTTTCGCAGGGCCTTATCCAGGGCATTTACCGGCCCTACCCCCTCAGCTGCCGTATGAACCTGTTCTCCTTCAACCAGCACCTTGATGGTAGCTTCAGAATGAGGATTAATATCCTCCTTTTTATCGGTTAAAATTCTGACTCCTTCCAGACCGAAGAGCTTCTGATAATCGCCCCTGCTTTTCTCCAGCAGGAGTTTGAGCGAGGCCTCAGCACCTTCGAAATAATAGCCCTGATGCTCCAGGTCCTTTATGGTTGCCAGTACTTCCTGTAAATCCTGGCTTTCATCATCAAGTTCAATTCCCAGCTCTTCAGCTTTATAGACCAAATTGCTTTTTCCGGAAAGTTCCGAAACCAGCACCCGGCGGTGATTGCCGACAAGCTCGGGGTCCTCGTGTTCATAGGTTCGGGCATTTTTGAGAATGGCATTGACATGAATTCCCCCTTTATGGGCAAAGGCACTTTCTCCCACATAAGCAGCCTGGGCGGGAGGGTTCAGGTTGGCCGCTTCGCTGACAAAACGGGAAGTGGCAGTAATTCTCTTTAGCTTCTCCGGACTTACCAGCTGATAACCATATTTTAGCTGAAGATTGGGGATAATAGCAGAAAGATTGGCATTGCCGCAGCGTTCTCCAAAACCATTGATGGTACCCTGTACCTGGGTCACTCCCTCCTCCACCGCTACCAGGGAGTTAGCTACTGCCAGTTCGCAGTCATTATGAGCATGAATTCCCAGAGGGGAAGAAATCTGCAGTTTTACCTCCCTGATGATCTCCCGCAGCCGGGAGGGCATGGTACCGCCATTGGTGTCACAAAGAACCAGGGAATCGGCTCCTCCCTTCTCAGCCGCCTTCAGAACCTTGATAGCATAATCGGAGGAATCCTCATAACCATCAAAGAAATGCTCGGCATCAAAATGGATCTCCAGACCCTGTTCCTTGAGATAGCTGACCGAACTTTCTATCATGGCCAGGTTTTCCTCCAGACTGGTCTTAAGGGCTTCCTCAACATGAAGAATCCAGGATTTCCCCACTAGGGCGGCAGCCTCTGCCCCCGACTCCAGGATAGCCTGAAGGTTCCTATCCTCCTCCGGATCAATTCCAGCATGGCGGGTGCTGCCAAAGGCAGCCACTGTTAAACCGGGAAGATTAAGATCCTGAACCCGCTTAAAATATTCGATATCCTTGGGATTGGAACCGGGCCAGCCCCCCTCAACATAATCTATCCCGGTTTCGGCCAGTTTCCTGGTTATGTTAAGTTTATCTTCGGTGGAATAGGAGACTCCTTCTCTCTGCGTTCCATCCCGCAGGGTTGTGTCATATATTTTTATCATTGACTGCTTGATTCCTCCTATTCTAATATACTGCAGATGTAATCTCCGACCTGAGAGGTGGTAAGACTGCCTCCCATATCGGCAGTTGTTTGATTCAGCTGCAGGGCACGGTTTACTGCCAGCTCCAGTTTGTCAGCTGCAGCAGGATGACCAAGAACTTCAACCATCATGGCGGCAGCCAGCAGAGCAGCGGTAGGGTTGGCCCTGCCCTCTCCGGCAATATCGGGAGCTGAACCGTGGACCGGTTCAAACATCGAAACTCCCTCAGGATTGATGTTCCCCGAGACAGCCAGCCCCATGCCTCCCTGAATTTCTGCACCCAGATCGGTAATTATATCACCAAACATATTACAGGTAACCACCACATCAAAAATTTCAGGATTTCTCACCAACTTCATGGTCATGGCATCAACCAGAATATGATCCTGCTCCACCCCGGGAAATTCCTCTCCCAGGCTGGTAAAAACCCGCTGCCAGAGATCATGGGCATATTCCAGGACATTGCTCTTATCGCAGAGAGTTAATTTTCCTCTCCGCTGTTCGGCATAGCGATAGGCATAGCGAATTACCCTTTCTACTCCCTGATAGGTGTTGATCATCTCCTGAACGGCAACTTCCTGAGGAGTGCCCTTTTTGAGAAAACCACCGGAACCGCAATAAAGGCCCTCGGTATTTTCCCGGACAACCAGCAGATCAATATCTTCGGGAGCTGTATCTTTGAGAGGAGTAAATCTTTCATCCAGAAGTTTAATGGGCCGGAGATTGATATATTGATCAAAAGAGAATCTCAGGTCCAGCAGAATCCCATGTTCCAGAACCCCGGGTTTAACCCGGGGATCTCCCACTGCTCCCAGATAGATAGCATCAAAATTGGCCAGGTCACTTTTAGTTTCAGGACTGACCAGCTCTCCCGTCTCAAGATAATGATCAGCCCCCAGAGGAAATTCACTAAATTTAAACTCCAGTCCGGTTATTTCAGAAAGTTTCTTCAGGGCTTTAATGCCCTGGGCCACAACTTCAGGACCTATTCCATCTCCTGGAATTACAGCAATATTATAGGCTGACATTGCCTTCACCTGCCTGTTCCCTGAGATAATTAATCAGGCCTCCAGCCTGAATCAATTTTTGCATGAAATCCGGGAAAGCAACTGCCTGGTATTCCTGGTTTTTGCTGAGATTGGTGATCAGGCCGGCAGCTATCTCTACCTGAACTTCATCACCCTGAGAAATATTTTCCACCGCTTCGGGACATTCCAGAATTGGCAGTCCAATATTTAGAGCATTGCGGTAAAAAATCCGGGCAAAAGAACTGGCGATTACCGCGGAAACCCCGGCAGCTTTTATCGCCAGAGGGGCATGCTCCCTGGAGCTGCCGCAGCCAAAATTTTCTCCGGCCACAATCAGGTCCCCCTTTGACATCTTATCTACAAAATTCGAGTCCAGGTCTTCCAGACAGTGGCGGGTCAGTTCCTCGGGATCCGAGGTGTTAAGATAGCGGGCAGGTATTATCACATCGGTATCAATATCATTACCGTATTTCCATGCTTTTCCTTTAATATTCATGTTAAACAACCTCCCCGGGACTGATAATCCTGCCGGCAACGGCAGAAGCAGCCGCTACAGCCGGATTGGCCAAATAGACTTCGCTTTCAGGATGGCCCATCCGCCCTACAAAATTTCGATTGGTGGTAGCAATGGCTCTCTCACCAGCGGCCAGAACTCCCATATGGCCGCCCAGGCAGGGTCCGCAGGTCGGGGTGCTGACTGCTGCTCCTGCTGCAATCAGGGTATCAATGATTCCCTCTGCCAGAGCCTGACGATAAATCTGCTGGGTGCCGGGAAAAACCAGCAGCCGTACCTCGGAATGGCGCTTCCGGCCATCGAGAATCTCAGCAGCCAGCCTGAGGTCCTCAAGCCGGCCGTTGGTGCAGGAGCCGATCACTGCCTGGTCTATTGCTATCTCGCCAACTTCACTGATCCCTCTGGTGTTCTCCGGCAGATGGGGGAAAGCTACCTGAGGTTCCAGCTGGCTGACATCATATTCTCTAACCTCAAAATAATCAGCCCCGGGATCACTAAAATATTCGGTATATTCAGCAGTGGTTCTTCCCTCAAGATATTCCCGGGTTTTTTGGTCCGGGGCAATTAGGCCGCACTTTCCTCCAGCTTCAATGGCCATATTTGCAATAGTCATCCGACCGGCCAGAGACAGGCTGGCAATTGTTTCTCCGGTAAACTCCATGGATCGATAGAGTGCTCCGTCAACTCCTATATCTCCAATAACCTGCAATATCAGGTCTTTGCCGCCAACCCAGTCCGGCAGCTCTCCCTGAAAAACAAACTTCATGGTTTCCGGAACCTTAAACCAGGCCTGACCACTGGCCATGGCTGCAGCCATATCAGTGCTTCCCACCCCGGTAGCCAGGGCGCCCAGAGCTCCGTAGGTGCAGGTATGGGAGTCTGCTCCAATAATGATTTCACCAGGCCGAACCAGCCCCTGTTCCGGCAGCAGACAGTGCTCGATGCCCATCTCTCCAATTTCGAAATAATTTTCCAGCTGCTGTTCCCGGGCAAAATCCCTGAGCACCCTGCTCTGTTCTGCAGAATTTATGTCTTTATTGGGGGTAAAATGATCCGGGACCAGCGCAATCTTGTCGGCATCAAAGACCTTATCAACCCCGATTTTCTCAAATTCTCGAATAGCTACCGGGGCTGTGATGTCATTACCAAGCACCAAATCAACTTCAGCCGTTACTATCTCTCCAGGCTTTACACTGTTACGGCCGGAATGAGCAGCCAGTATTTTTTCCACCATTGTCATAGCCATTTCTTATCTTCCCTTCCGGCTCTTAGCTGCCATAATTTTATTGAGAGCGTTGTTATAGGCCACAGCACTGGCTTTAATAATATCGGTGCTGACGCCCCGGCCCAGGAAGAGCTCTTCCTCATGCTCCACCTTAACGGTCACATTGCCCAGGGCATCCTTGCCGCCGGTGATGGCGTCGATCTTAAAGATATCCAGCCGGCAGTCCAGACCTGCTACCCGATTTATTGCTTCATAGGCAGCATCAATGGGGCCGCCCTCGGAACAGACCGATTCCAGCATCTTCTCGCCCTCTTTCAGCATGTGAACGGTGGCAGTAGAGATACCGTTGCCGGTTACCACCTGCAAAAGCTTTAGCTGCAAAAGTTCCGGGCTCTGGCCAAATTGATCCTCCACAATGGCCTCCAGATCCAGACCGGTTAGTTCTCCCTTGCGGTCGGCCAGCTCTTTAAAACGTTTAAAACAATGATTCAATTCCTCCCGGTCTAAATCATAACCCATTTCAGCCAGCCGATCCCGGAAAGCATGCCGTCCGGAATGCTTGCCCATCACAATTCGGTTTTCCTTGAGGCCGATTGTTTTGGCGTCCATTATTTCATAGGTGGTTCTCTCCTTAATAACTCCATCCTGATGAATTCCGGCCTCATGGGCAAAGGCATTCTTGCCCACCACGGCCTTATTAAACTGAATATCCATGCCGGTAAGCTGACTCACCAGCCGGCTGGTGCGGTAAATTTCCTGTAAATTGAGAGCAGTTTTCTGATTATAGTAATCATGACGGGTATTGAGAGCTAATGCTATTTCCTCCAGAGCAGCATTGCCGGCCCTCTCTCCAATCCCGTTAACAGCACATTCAACCTGAGTGGCCCCATTTTCTACTGCAGCAATGGAATTGGCCACTCCCATACCCAGATCATTATGGCAGTGGACACTTACCTCGGCCTGATCTATGTTAGAAACATTCTCACAGACATATCCGACCAGTTCACCGAACTCACCGGGAGTAGCATAGCCCACCGTATCAGGAATATTGATGGTAGTGGCCCCGGCCTCGATTACCGCCTGGAAGATTTTACAGAGAAAATCCCGCTCGCTGCGAGAAGCATCTTCCGCCGAAAACTCCACATCCTCGGTATAGCCCTTAGCCCTTTTAACAGCCTTCACTGCATTTTCCAGCACCTCAGCAGGACTCTTCTTTAACTTGAATTCCATATGAATGGGAGAGGTGGCTATAAAGGTATGAATTCGAGGATTGCTGGAATCCTTGATTGCCTCCCAGGCCCGGTCAATATCCTCAAAGTTGGTCCGGGCCAGGGCTGCTATGATCGGTCCCTCAACCTCCCGGGCAATTTTCTGCACCGCCTGAAAATCACCCTGAGAAGCCACGGGAAAACCGGCCTCAATCACATCAACGTTTAACTTAGCCAGCTGCCGGGCAATCCGCAATTTTTCTTCAGCATTCAGACTAACTCCCGGCGACTGTTCTCCATCTCGCAGGGTTGTATCAAATATTTTTACTGTCATTTTTTCCCAGCCCCTTTACTCTTTTATCCATTTCATCATGCCGCGCAGTTTGCTGCCAACCCTTTCTATTTGATGATTGGTATCCCTCTCTTTGCGTTTGTTATAGGAGGGCCGGCCAGCCTGGTTCTCCAGCAGCCAGCGCTTGGCAAATTCACCGTTCTGAACTTCCTGCAGCAGCTTCTGCATGGCCTCCCGGGACTTCTCATTGATCACCTTTTTACCGGAAGTCAGATCACCATATTCAGCAGTATCAGAAATGGAATCCCGCATATTGGCAATACCACCTTCATACATCAGGTCCACAATCAGTTTAAGTTCATGGAGGCATTCAAAATAGGCAATCTCGGGCTGATAGCCGGCCTCAACCAGGGTTTCAAAACCTGCCCGAACCAGCTCGGTTGTCCCGCCGCAGAGAACAGCCTGTTCTCCAAAGAGATCGGTCTCCGTCTCCTCTTTAAAGGTGGTCTCAATCACCCCGGCCCGGGTACCGCCGATACCTTTAGCATAGGCCAGAGCTAATTCTCTAGCCTGACCGGTAGCATCCTGATAAAGGGCTAAAAGGCAGGGCACCCCTGCCCCCTGGGTATAAACCCGGCGCAGCAGATGTCCGGGGCTTTTGGGGGCCACCATAAAGACATCAACCTCTTCAGGAGGGACAATCTGATCAAAATGAATGTTAAAGCCGTGGGAGAAAACCAGAGCATTTCCGGCTTCCAGATTTGGTTCAATGGCCTGCTGATAGACCGACTTTTGGACAACATCGGGCAGCAGCACCTGGACTATCTCGGCCTGTTCGGCTGCCTCGGCCACCGGCAGGGGTGAAAAACCATCGGCAACCGCCTCTTCGTAGCTGGCTCCGCCCTGGCGCTGGCCCACAATCACCTTCAGACCGGAATCCCGCAAATTCTGAGCCTGAGCATGACCCTGACTTCCGTAACCTATAACTGCAATGGTCTTATCTTCAAGTTTAGCCAGATCAGCATCAGCATCGTAATACATGTCTACCATTTTGATATTCAGCTCCTCTATTAATAATTTTCTCTATTATTTCCCGGTAAATTTCAGTATATTTGATAACAGCTTAAGCAGTATTCTTTTCTGATTACCCAGTATACACTGCTGTTTCTACGAGTTTAATTATTTTTTTCCTCTGGTCATGGCAATTTTTCCTGTCCTGACCAGCTCAATAATGCCGTAGGGCTCAAGCAGCTCCTCCATGGCATTTATCTTACCTTCATCTCCGGTAATCTCAACCATAACAGAGTCGTTGGCTACATCCACAATTTCACCTCGAAAAACATCAACAATCTGAATTATTTCCGAACGGGTGGCATAATCGGCCCGAACCTTGATAAAAGCCATGCTGCGGCTGACAGCTGGATCATTGGTGATATTGCTTACCTTGTAAACTACAATCAGTTTGTTGAGCTGCTTCTCCAGCTGCTCTAGAACCTTCTGACTGCCACAGACCACCAGGGTTATCCGGGAGACATCCTCTTTTTCGGTCTGTCCCACCGAAAGACTCTCAATGTTAAATCCCCGGCGGCTGAAAAGGCTGGCAATCCTGGCCAGCACTCCCGATTCATTGGCAACCTGAACTGCTACAGTATGTTTCATTCTGATTCCTCCTCCAGTATCATCTCATAGAGACTTCCACCTGGCGGTACCATGGGAAAAACATTTTCCTCAGCCTCTATCAGACAGTCCAGCAGATAGGGGCCGGGTTCTGCCAGAGCTCTTTCCAGAGCCGGCTTGACATCCTCCGGTTTTGTAATCTTCTCAGCCTTAATTCCATAAGCCTCCGCCACTTTAACAAAATCAGGAATCATTTCAGGACAGTCCTCATCCGGTTCCGAACAGTGGGGAGGACAATCAGCCCGCCGTCGAAGGCAGGTGGAGGAATATCTTTTATCCAGGAACATCTCCTGCCACTGCCTGACCATTCCTAAATACTGGTTATTTAAAATAACTATCTTAACCGGTAAATTGTTCTTAGCTGCCGTGGCCAGCTCCTGAATATTCATTTGAAAACTGCCGTCGCCTGCCAGCAGAAAAACAAGATCATCTTTATTCCCGACCTGTACTCCCAGAGAAGCAGGGAAGCCATAGCCCATGGTGCCCAACCCGCCGGAGGTAATAAACTGCCGGGGTCGGTTATAGTTAAAAAACTGAGCGGCCCACATCTGATGCTGACCCACTTCAGTAACGATGAAAGCATCTCCGTCAGTCAGACTGTCAATCTCTTCAATTATCGGGCCGGGAGAAAGCCGGCCATTTTTCCCGGTCTCTCTATACTGCCTGCGGTCCATATCTTTCCATCCCTGAATCTGGGTTCCCCAGCCATTGCTTGATTTCTCGGTAACTTTTTTATTCAACTCTGTCAGTATACCTTTAACGTCCCCGACAATTGGAATTTCAATGGATACCCGCTTCCCTACCTCGGCAGGATCAATATCAATATGAATAATCTCGGCCTCCTGAGCAAACTCATCAAGTTTGCCGGTTACCCTGTCATCAAAACGGCAGCCTACAGCAATAATAAGATCGGCATGGGAAATGGCCATATTGGCCTCGGTGCTGCCGTGCATTCCCAGCATACCCAGGCTGAGTTTGCTCCTCTCATCAAAGGCTCCCAGGCCCGTCAGGGTAGTGGTAACCGGTATTTGAGCCTTTTCGGCCAGCTGACGCAGTTCACTGCTGGCTCCGGAAATAATCACACCACCACCGGCATAGAATACTGGCTTACGGGATTGATTTATTTTCTTAGCTGCTTTCTTAATTTGCAGGGGATGGCCTCGATAGTTGGGTTTATAACCCCGGAGTTCAACTCTGTCAGGATAAGCAAATTCTACCTCCTGCATCATGATATCCTTGGGAATATCAACCAGTATCGGGCCCGGCCTGCCGCTGCCGGCAATATGAAAGGCCTCCTTGATGATTCGTGCCAGGTTCTCAGTTTTCTGCACCAGATAATTATGCTTGGTTATCGGCATGGAAATACCGGTTATATCTGCCTCCTGAAAGGCATCGGTCCCCAGCATATGGCTGGGCACCTGGCCGGTAAAGGCTACCAGGGGCACAGAATCCATATAGGCTGTGGCCAGTCCGGTAACCAGATTGGTAGCTCCGGGACCGGAGGTGGCAATGACCACTCCAGTTTTTCCGGTAGAACGAGCATAGCCATCAGCAGCGTGAATCCCTCCCTGTTCATGATGGGGAAGAATATGTTCAAAATCCGAATCGTAAAGTTTATCATAAATGGGCAGCACGGTGCCACCAGGATATCCAAAAATAGTTTCTACTCCTTCCCGGGAGAGAGATTTAACAAATATCTCTGCTCCAGTACATCTCTCGGTCAAAATAATCACTCCTCTCCAAAAATCTTATATATCAACCTTAACTGCCGGTTATTTGTCCTTTAAAAAGAAAAATCCAGAGTCCAAGATTTCATCTAAAACATTTCAGAAACACCTGAAATGCCCTCCCGACAGGAACTGTTAAAGCAGCAGATAAAGCCGGGACGAAGATGAAATTGACTCCAGGGCGAAGAATTTATTCAGATAAAATATCAAGGGCTTCCCCATGCAGAGCTTCAGTCATATAGGGAATGCCCGTTAATTCTTCAACCTCCCTGTTTCCCGACATAAGATCTGCCCGGGATATTTCAGCTATATTAAACTTCCTCACCCCGGCCAGCAACTGCTTGAGGCCGGTGCTGAGCTTGTCAGCTAGAGTATAAAGAGCCACGGCTCCAAAGGGGATATTCTCCATCTCCCGGGGACCGACAATTTCTTCCACATCATACCAGCCGGCAAAGATACCCCGGGGCCGACTGCCTGCTTGTTTAACTGCTGGAGGCAGTTCGTCCCAGTTACCATTAAGCTCTTCCTTGCGGTCCGGGTAGAAAACCCCTTCAATATTGGAACCTAAAAATCCGGCAATCATGGGTGCCCGACCCAGACAGACCATTTTGACATAGGGTGATCCCAGGGCCAGAACCTTAAATATATGATCCTCCCGGGACAGGCCGCCACCCAGAGAAAGATCCGGAACCTCCAAACCCTGTTCCTCCAGAATGCCGGCATACTCCACCGCTCTCGTATGGAGGGGTAGAGAAGGAACGCCCCAGTGTTGCATCATGTTCCAGGGGCTCATTCCGGTTCCACCTCCCGCCCCATCAATGGTGACCAGATCCAGCTCAGCCTCAGCTGCAAAGCGCAGGGCCATAGCCAGAGCTCTCATACCATAGGCACCGGTTTTCAATGAAATTCTTTCAAAACCCAGAGAGCGGAGGTATTCAACCCTCTCCAGAAAAGCTTCCTTAAAGCTATCAAAATCTTCGGCATCGGTAGCTCCCAGCCTGCTGTGACGGGCAAAGCTCTTAACTGCACCCGATTCATAGGCTTTTCTGGTAACTTCTCTGGTAGGATCAGGATCGACCAGGTAGCCTCTCTCTGCCAGAAATCTGGCATACTCCAGGCTTCTCACTTGGATTTCACCACCAATATTCTTGGCTCCCTGACCCCATTTCAGCTCAATGATAATATCATTTCCATAGTTTTCTATTAAGTATTCAGCTACCCCATTGCGGGTATCCTCGACATTTAACTGGACAAAAATATCTCCATAGCCATCTCTGGCATACCTTTGATAGATATCAATCCGGCGGTCCATTTCCGGGGCCTCGGTAATAACTCCGTTTTCCATCCTGGAATTACGGTCAACCCCAACCACATTTTCTCCAATTACAATGGGAAAACCGGACAGCGCCGCTCCCACGGCAAAAGAATTCCAGTACTTTTCAGCAATAAAGGTAGAACCAAGAGCACCGGTCATTACAGGGATTTTAGCCCTGCTCTTTATTTTATTACCAAAACCGGTGGCAATATTTACATTGGGGTAGATACAATCATCAGCATCGGAAGTTAATCCTTCCTTAAGTCCCTGAGAACCAAAGACATACCCCTGAATTCTAAGAGCATCATAGTTAACTCCCCGAGGATCAATGTTTTTGCTTCCGGCAGTAATCGAGCCAAAATCACGGGGATAGAGCATCTGCTTGCCGTGGAGAGCAGAAAGCCAGGTCTCACAGCGGCCCCGACAGTCTGACTGGCACAGGGTACAGAGCCCTGAAGGACAGGGGGTTCCTCTATTAACAGCTCCCAGAGCATCAATTCTTTTATCAGACATCTTACTTCCTCCTCTAATACTCTCTTCTCAAACCTTCTCAAAGAGGTCTGTCTTAGTTTGTCTAAAAAAGTATGTATTTCTCTGAATACTAACATATTACTTTAATATTGTAAAGGAAACAGCAATAAATTTATATTTTCATTCATTTAAAAATATTGTGTCTTCTTATGGTGATTTTTTCTGAACTCTTTTTCAGCTGCCGTTCCAGTAGTTAGCTCTGCAGTTAGTTTTTAAGTCCTTTAATTTTATAAATATAAAGCAGAAGCAGGAAAACAATAAAACTGCTGAAAGCAATAAAACCCAGATTAGATAAAATCCTGACCGGACTGGCAGATGCAGTTAACACATAATCCAGAATCAGCAGATAATGATAGGTTGGCAAAAACATGGCCATAATCTGAACAGCTCCCGGCGCCATTTCAGCAACCTGGGGGACTATCAGCAGCAGAAGGTAAACGGGCATGCCCACCACCCCGGTGGACATCTGATTTTTGGCCAGCAGCCCGACTATCATCCCCACAAAAATAGCAAAAACTGAGGTTAGAACTGTTGCCAGCAGGATTGTAAGAAGCCCCTGTAGCTGATGGCCGGTAAAGAGCACCAGAAAAATCGCCACCAAAATAATCGACAGCAATGTCAAAAGCCCCTTGCCGATAATAACCTCTGCCGGTGTTGCCGGGGAGAGCAGTAAAACCTCAATGGTTTTCTTTTCCTTTTCTTCAGCTATCATCATGGAAGGTACATACATACCCACCATCACCACCAGAAAAAGCAATCCAAAACTGAGGGCCATTCCAGGCGGCATTCCCGGCATGATGTTGTTCCAGAGCAGGGTGAGGAGTACCGGAAGAGCATACATCACCAGGATGTTAGGATTTTTCCGGATATCCTGAATCTCCTTGAGAAAAACCGCTGTGATTCTGGCAAAATTCGGCATTTAATCCAACTCCCTTCCGGTGATTTCTACAAATATATCTGCCAGGGTAGGTTCCTGAGAATGAATCGCCTTTAATCGGCCCTCAGCTATCAGACCGGCAATAAATTCAGCGCTTTCCTTGCCCTGCAGTTCAAGCAAATCTTCGTTAATTTCCTCTTGCTCCTGAAAAACAACTCTGATCTGCTGGCGGGAATGCTGCAGTTTTAAATCTCGGGGAATGCCCTGCTCAACCAGCTGACCCTGATTTAAAAAGGCAACCCGGTGACAGAGCTTATCCACCTCTTCCATGTTATGTGAGGTCAACAACACTGTCATGCCCTGGCGATTTAAATCCTGCAGAATTCTGTGAATTACCGAGGCTGAACCGGGATCCAGGCCGGAGGTAGGTTCATCCAGAAATAAGATCTCAGGATCATGCAGCAGGGGTCTGATGAGAAGCACTTTCTGTTTCATACCCTGGGAAAGATCTTTTACCTGACGGTCCTGTTCCTGCAAAAGGCCAACCATCTCCAGATATTCCGAGATTCTGGCATAATCTACCTGATAAAGCCGGCAGAAAAATTTTAAATTTTGAAGAATGGTTAATCTTTCATAAAGATTTGTCTCTTCCGGAACTACTCCCAGATTTTTTAAAATCTTCTCTCTATCCTTAAAAACATCCCGGCCAAAAATTCTAGCCTGGCCGGAATCCGGTTTGAGCTGTCCGGTTAAAAGCCTTATGGTGGTGGTTTTGCCGGCTCCGTTTGGCCCCAGCAGCCCAAAAATTTCTCCCTGCTCTACCCTGAGATTAATCCCCCGCAGGGCCCTGGTGCCGTTATAGGACTTGGCTAGTTTGTTTATTTCTATCATCATTTCACATCCCTCTAATTTCTCAGGTAAAATTAATTGCTGATTTCCTGCTTTTATATTATAATATAAACAAATAACCGGTGTTTTATAAGCTGACCGGTATTTAACCAACAAGCAGCCAGCAGTTAGCAGCACTTATAAGAATAAAAATAATTTAACAGGAGGGAAAACTATGGATCAATTATCAAAAGATGATGTCATGGATTTAATCTCCTCCGAGGCCCATCCCCGAATCTCGCTCTATATGCCAACTGAAAAATCAGCAGGTAACGCCGTCAACAAAATGAAAATCAGATTCAAAAATCTTCTCAGCGCCACTAAAACAAAACTCAAGAATAACTGGGATTACAAGGACGCTGACATAGAGGAACTGCTGTCTCCCCTGACAGGATTGATGAATGATCGGGATTTCTGGCTGAATCAGAGTGATGGTCTGGCCATCTATCTCACCCCGGAATCCTTTCAGTATTTCCGCCTGCCCCTGGATTTCTATGAACAGGTTTCGGTCTGCCGGTATTTCGATCTGAAGCAGGCTGTGCCCGAAATCTATGAGAACCGGGAATTTTATTTGCTGACCCTAAGCCGTAATAACACCAGATTATTTTATCTTACAGAAAATGATATAACTGAAATTGAACTGGCAAAACTGCCGGGCAGCTTTGCTGAAATACTGGAGCAGGATGATTCCGGCCGTACCCTGCAACATCACTCCAGTTCCCGGGGAGGGGGCTCTGCTGTTTTCCACGGCCATGAAACTGTTGAAGGTGACAAAAAAGAAGACATTCTCCAGTACTTCCGGCTGGTTGATGAGGCAGTTTCGGATTATCTAAAAAATAAAGATGTGCCACTCCTTCTGATGTGTGTGGAGGAAATCTACCCCATTTATGTAAGGGCTAATACCCATAATAATTTACTGGAGGAGTTTGTCAAGGGCAGTCCCGGCAAACTAGAACCGAGCCATATATTTAAAGCCTCCCGGGAGGTAATTGAACCTTTAACCAAATCTGATCGTCAGGAAGCCGTTGAGAGATTTAAGGAACTCCAGGGCAGTGAAAAAACCAAGTCTGATTTAAAGAAAATACTGCCCGATGCTTCCTATGGAAAAATCCAGACCCTCCTGATTGAAGAGGGAGCAGAGCAGTTTGGAATTTTTATTCCCGAAGATGAGAAGGTAGAATTTAGCAACGATGAAAATCTGGAGGATAATTATGAACTATACAATTATACCCTGATTCAAACTATTTCCCAGGGAGGAAAGGCTTTTCTCATCCCCGAAGAGGAAATGCCAGCAGAGGCCGGCAAAATTAATGCCATCTACCGCTATTAAATTTCCTCGGTCTTTCTTTGCTGACAATCAATTACAAATATTACAGACCAACCAGCCCCCGGAATATTTGCAAAATGGCGGGGCTGGTTTTTTTCTGAGCCAAATTTAGTATACAGGAAAATAGCTAAAATGTCCATCACTCAGAAATTGTCTAACTCCTGATCCTCTGTTATAATTAGAGGCAAACAAAGTGAATAAAACCAATCAATCGCAGGGAGGTCAATACCATGCAGGGCAGGGAAAAATTTAAGAAAATGGTTAAACTAAAAAAAGAAAAACAGCAGGCGGGCGGCAGAACTGCCGTTACTCCGCTGCTGCTGGGTGATGGTGCCCTGGGAACCGAGTTGATGAAAATTAACTCCCAAAAAACAAAAATCCCTCTGGTCCATAATCTTAAATCTCCAGAAAGGGTTAAAGGAATTCACCGGCGCTATCTGGCGGCGGGGGCTGATATTATAACCTCCAATACCTTCTGTGCCAACCGGCTCTACCTAAAGCAGGCCGGACTGGCCGCCGGAAAAAATGAACTTACGGAGCTGGTAGCAAAAATCAACCGCCGGGGAGCCAGTCTAACCAGTGCTGCAGTCAGTGAATTTCAAAAACATCATTCAGAAAACTGCAGTCCCCTGACAGCAGGAAGTATCGGACCTACAGGCTCGGATAAGGCAATATTTCCAGACCAGAATAGCAATCAGGAGGAGCTGGAGCAAGCCTTCAAAGAACAGATAACGGCATTAATTGAAGGCGGAATCGACCTGCTCCTCTTTGAAACCTTTTCCTATCACCTGGAACTGAGAGCTGCTCTTGGGGCTGCTGCTGAATTCGAGCTGCCCTGGATCGTCAACATGTCCTTTGACAGATATCACTCAACCAACTACGGCACATCTCCGGAGGATTTTTCCAAGCTGGTCAGAGAATATCCCCGGGAAAAAATCCTGGCAGCCGGGATTAACTGTATCGCTCCCGACCCGGGTTACCGGGAAACGATTGACCGGATTACCGCTGAGCTGGCTCCGCTGCCGCTTAGCCTCTATTATAATGCTGGAACCCCGGAACTCGATGTAAAGACTGGAAAGGTCCGTTATCAGCTCGAGGACAGTTTTTTCCGGGAGTCAGGAGAAGCCGCCCGGAGAAATGAGCCTGAGGTTTTGATACTGGGGGGATGCTGCGGAACCTCACCGGAAACAATCAGCCGGCTGAAAAAATTGCTGGAATAAGATTTATAAGACATTAATCCCATTATACCGGGAAACCTTCATCTTCTCATCAATCCTGGAAATATCATAGGGAGTTTCCTGATATACACAATAGTTGAGCCAGTTGCCAAAGAGCAGATGAGCATGAGCCCGCCAGCGGTTTAGAGGCTTCCTGTCGGGATTACCATCGGTAAAATAATTTTCTGGCCGGGGTGGATTCTTTTCCTTCTCCAGGTCCCGAAGATATTCATTTTTTAGAGTATCATATTCATATTCTGAGTGACCGGTAACAAAAATCTGGCGGTAGCTGGTGCTGGCAGCAATATAGACCCCGGCTTTCTCTGATCTGGCCAGCAGCATTAAATCATCACATTTCTCAATATCTTTCTCTCTGACCTCTGTGTAGCGGGAATGGGGAGCGTAAAACACATCATCAAACCCCCGTAATAATCTGGTATTCTTCCGACAGACTTGGTGTTTAAAAACCCCTGTAATCTTCTCCTCCAGGGGATATTTCTCAATGCCATAGTGAAATTTTAAAGCTGCCTGAGCCCCCCAGCAGAGATGCAGGGCAGAAAAAACATGAGAACGGGACCAGGCCATGATCTTTTTCAGTTCCTCCCAGTAATCCACCTTCTGGTACTCAAGCTTTTCCACCGGGGCCCCGGTTATAATCATTCCGTCATATTTTTTATCCTTGATATCCTCAAAAATCTGATAAAATTTAATCAGATGCTCCCGGGAGACATTTTGGGCTTCATGGCTGGCTGTCTGCAGTAGATCAACCTCCACCTGCAGGGGGGAGTTACTTAACAGCCGGAGGAGCTGGGTTTCTGTAGCTATCTTGGTCGGCATGATATTTAAAATCAATATCCTTAGAGCCCTGATATCCTGGGTCAGAGCTCTTTGCAGGGGCATGACAAAAATATTTTCCTGCTTTAAGGTTTCTGCTGCCGGCAGGTTGTCAGGTATCTTAATCGGCATAATATCCCTCCACTATTCTTCAACCGCTGCTGTCAGGGCCTGATCCAGATCGGCAATCAGATCATCTGCAGCTTCAATGCCAATGGAAAGTCTGATCATCTCGGGAAGCACACCTGATTTTCTTTTTTCTTCCTCGCTTAGCTGCTGGTGAGTGGTGCTGGCCGGGTGAATGGCCAGGGATTTGGCATCACCAACATTGGCCAGATGGGAAAAAAGCTCCAGGTTTTCAATAAATCTAATTCCTGCTTCCCTGCCGCCTTTGATGCCAAAAGTCAGAATACCGCCGCAACCATTTTTGAGGTATTTGCTGGCATTCTCATGGGTGGAATGACCTACCAGTCCGGGATAGTTGACCCAGCCCACCCGGCTGTCCCTGCTGAGAAATTCGGCAATTTTTTCAGCATTGGCACTGTGGCGGTCCATCCTCAAACTCAGGGTTTCCAGACCCTGAAGAAACAAAAAGGTATTAAAGGGACTGAGGCAGCTGCCCAGATCTCTCAGAAGTTGAACCCGGGCCTTGGCAATATAGGCTGCCGGGCCAAAATGCTCGGTATATACCAGTCCGTGATAGCTGGGGTCAGGCTGACTCAGTTCGGGAAATTTGCCGTTATCCCAGGGGAAATTGCCACTGTCAACAATCAGACCCCCGATGGAAGTGCCGTGACCACCAATGAATTTAGTGGCAGAATGAAGTACAACATCAGCCCCATGCTCGATGGGGCGGCAGTGATAGGGGGTAGCAAAGGTATTATCCACAATCAAAGGTATCCCGGCCTGATGGGCAATCTCAGCCACCGCGGCAATGTCCGGTACATCCAGCCCGGGATTGCCTATGGTTTCCAGATAGAGAGCCCGGGTTTTATCGGTAATGGCGGCGGCAAAGGATTCCGGGCTGGTGGAATCCACAAAGTTAACCTTAATTCCCAGTTTGGCAAAGGTATGGCGGAAAAGGTTATAGGTTCCCCCATAAAGAGAACTGCCGCTGACTATCTCCTGTCCCTGCTGGGTGATATTGAGCAAAGCCAGTGTCTCAGCTGACTGACCGGATGATACGGCCAGAGCAGCTACTCCTTTCTCCAAGGCAGCAATCCTCTTTTCCAACACATCATTGGTGGGGTTCATAATTCTGGAATAAATATTTCCCTCTTCTTCCAGAGAAAAGAGATCAGCTGCCTGCTCACAGTCTTCAAATACATAGGATGTGGTCTGATAAATAGGTACGGCCCTTGACCCGGTGGCCGGATCAGGACTCTGTCCGGCATGAAGTGCCAGAGTGTCGAAATGAAATTTTTGTTCACTACTCATTTGCTCTCCTCCTTAAAATTTAACTGCTGGATTTAATAAAAATAATTTAACCGTCAAAGTTTAAATCTGCCTGAAAAAGCGGGAAACGATACCTGATTTTCAACAAATAAGTTCAGGAAAAACCAGAAAAATACCTTCTAGAAAAATACCTCTTAAATACCTCTTAAAAATAAAAAAGCCTCTTCCTCAAAGAAGAAGAGACATAAAGCTAATACTCTCTTATCTTTCAGGATCCCAAATCCTGCAGGATGTGGCACCATGCAAATTTAATTGCTGGTTGCCGGGCTTCATAGGGCCAGTCCCTCCACCGCTCTTGATAAGGATTTCTATTCAGCTGTCGTCAGGTAATCTTCATGAATCTTTATACTGCTTTATCCTAAAAGGTTTTTATTATGCTAACATAGAAAATCATTTCTGTCAAGAATAAGCTGAAAAAACTTGATTTTTGTCACTTTAACTTTAGATTGTTAAATTATTTCAAAGACTCGACTATTTCGTCAATATTCAGATAGGTTTTTACCAGCTCCTGAATCTTATCTATTTTACGGCGGTCATTAGGTCTCAGCTTAACTGTCATACCCTTAACCCTGCTGGCCACAGAGTAGGTGTCTTCTTCAGCCTGCATGATAAGTATGCCGAGATTTTCTGCAGTCTCTAATAAAGAATCGTGGGGTTTTAAACCTCCGGTCACAATAATTCCGGACACACTTCCTCCCCGGCCGGACTGAACATGGATAGCCGAGCGGGCCAGTGCCGAAACAATGATATCCTCGCGGTCCCCGCCGGTGATGATAAGTTCCCGGCCCTTGAGATATTTTAAAGCCTCATGCGGAGTCATGGCTCCCACAAAAATTCTGCTGATATTGCGGTGCATCACAGTTTTACTGGCCTGAGTCAGCGGTTTAAATTCCGGACATTCAGCCACAATATGTTCCAGGGTGGGATAGGTCAGCAGCCTTTCATAGGGCAGCACACCCAGAACGTTAACTCCCCGCTCCCTGAGGCCCTGGGAGGTAATTTCTTTGACCTCATCATATTTCTTTTTAAAGACTTTATTGATAACAACTCCCAGAATATCTATATCAAATTTCTGGAGAAAGGCCATATTCAACATTACCGTATCTATGGTGCTGCCAAAACCACCCTGGGCAACCAGAATAACTTTGGCATCTAACAGTTCAGCCACCCGGGCATTGGAAAGTTTGATTACCTCTCCCACACTGCACTTGCCAGAGCCTTCAATAACCACCAAATCCCGGCCGGTTTTGACCCTTTCATAGGCCAGACTTAACTGCTCCTCCACCTCCCGTTCACAGCTGTGCTGAATGCAGTGTCTGGTAAAACCACTGTCTACAATTATGGGGCTGACATCCTTAAGATTATCACCAAAGCCATAAATTGTATCAATCAGTTGGGCATCTTCATCAATGCGGAGACCATCCTGGGTGGTGATAAAGCGGTGGCCAACAGGCTTCATGTAGCCTATGCTGCCTGTGTGCTCCCGCAGGGCTGATATCATTCCCACAGAAAATGATGTTTTCCCCCGGTCCTGCCCTGTGGCGGCAATAAAGAGATTTTTCATAATTTTTCCTCCTAGTTTTACTCTTCCTCCTGACTGTCATTATCTTCAAGAGAAGGAAACAGTGAGAGATTAGTGTGGGGAATAAACTGAGCAGCAACAAATTCATCCATAAAATCCTTGCTGTTTTCATCCGAACTCAATTCCAGGTAGGTCATCTTGCTGGCCAGTTCCAGCGATTCCTTAAAGGCTTCCCCGCTTAAAACCGCCCGGCGAGCCCCCTTGAGAGAACTGTTCCCGATAAATTCAAATCTCTCCCGGGGTAGATCAGGTAGAAGACCTATTCGAATTGAAGCTTCAATATTGAGATAATTGCCGAAACCTCCTGCTATAAAAACCTTCTCCAGCATCTGTTCTTCCAGGGAAAGGCGGTCCAGCATGATTTTAATTCCAGCATAGACTGCTCCCTTGGAGCGGAGCAGATGTTTGATATCATTTTCGGCAAAAACCAGATCCTCTCCAATATCGGTCTCTTCAGCCGGAACCAGCAGAAATTCATAGGTTTCGTCCTCCCGCTGCCGCAGTCTATCGCTCCCTAATTCCCGATTATACCTACCCGAACGATTTATAATGCCTCTTTGCTGCATGGTTGCCAGCAGTTCAATCAGACCCGAGCCGCAGACCCCCCGGGGAGGTACGTTACCAATGGTGCGGTATTGAAAATTATAATCAGCATCAAAGTTAACCTGTTCAATGGCCCCTTCCATAGCCCTGATACCGCAGGAAATTCCCCCACCCTCGAAGGCCGGGCCGGCTGAAGCCGAGCAGCCTATCAAAAGACTCTGATTGCCGACCACAATCTCGCCGTTGGTACCGATATCAATCAGCATGGTAATGTCCTCCTGACTGTGAAGTCGGGAGGCTAAAATTCCGGAAGTAATATCTCCCCCTACAAAACTTCCCACAGCCGGGAAACAGTAAACCGGAGCCTGAGGCAAAACTTTCAGACCCAGTTCTTCAGCTTTAAAAACCGGCGGCATAAAAAAATTGGGCACAAAAGGGGAGCGTCTGATATTATTAGGATCAGCCCCCATAAGAGTGTGAACCATGGTTGTGTTTCCGGCCATCATAAGCATTTTAATTTGTTCAGTATCTATATCCTCCCGGGAAAGCAGTTCTGCAATCAGCTCATTAATGGTCTCAATCAAAGCCTGATTAACCTCCTGCACTCCTTTTTCATTTTTACTGGCATAGTTTATCCGGGAGATAACATCTTCACCATAGCGGCTCTGCCGGTTATATTCACCCCTGCGGCCGACTTCGCTGCCATCCTCGAGATCAAGCAGGGCTGCCACAACTGTGGTGGTGCCAATATCTACTGCCAGACCATAGCTGCTGCCGGCTTCAGTAGAGCTCACTTCAATTATTTCCTGATGGGTCAAAAGATCGGCCTGCTGCAGTTCAATTTTCCAGTCATTTTCCCTCAAAAGCTCCGGCAGTTCTCTAACCAGGTCCAGTTCAAGCCTGTAATCAGTAAAACCGGACTCTCCAGTCAGTTCCCGGTAAATCCGATCCAGATCAGCTGTGTTATCCTGCAGGGAGGGCGAGCTGAGTTTTAAGCTTTTCTTCCTAACCAGTGGATTAATCTCCCGGGGTCTCCCTGAAATTTCCTTGCTTTCAAGATAATTATCCTCTTCTTCACTGCCAACCAGAATCTGCTGCCCGGTCAGCAGGGAGGATTCCGGTATGGTAATTTCCAGATCTCCTTCAACTTCCAGCTGGCAGGCCAGCCTGAAGCCCTCCTCCAGTCTGTCGGCAGAGAGAAGTTCCCCGGAATAGCTGAAATCTTCCCCCTTTTCAATTTTCACCTGGCAGCGGCCGCAGGTACCCTGACCACCGCAGTCTGCCTGCAGATCATATTCAGCGCCCTGCAGTATTTTCAGCAGATTATCTCCGGCCTCTACCTTCAGGGTATTATTTCCCGGGTTAACTGTTACTTCGCAGGTTTTAGCCATATATGATAAAGTCTCCTTTCTTTTTTAAAGCAAACTTTATTTTTTTAAAACAGAAGATAATTTCACGGAAGAGCATTTCAGCAGGATAAAATATAAAATTATGAAAAAATCGTTAATATATTTGTTTCTATATTAATAATTAAACTTATAAGAAATAATTCCTGCCTGAAAGATAATATTACCTCTCAGTGAAATATAAATTAAAAATTCATTGACCAGAATTTGGTTTTAGTTTGAAACAGCCCACCTTATAAAAACTAACAGGACCAAAAAATAGTTATATCCACTGCTTCTTGGCAGTGGATATAACAGTTAACCTGGCTCATCAATTTCTTGATTTTGCTAACTGATTATTTATAACTAAAGCCTTCATTAAAACTTATTATTTTTTACTGCTGCGGTAGGCGCTCAGATAATCATCATTATAGATATGTTTGTTCAAGAGAATCTCGGCAGTAATAATGGCATCCATCAGTTCTTCATCCATGGGATCAATAATCGCAGTATCTACCCCATGAGCTATACACATCACTGCATAGGTGCGGTTAATTAGATGGTTTTCCTTGGTGTTGGAAGAAATATTGCTGAGCCCGATATTGAAATGAGGCAGGGGATCAGAAATATTCTGGAGCTGCTGCATGGCTTCCAGCAAAAATCCGGGCTGAGTCTGGGTGGCACTTACCGGAAGAACAATGGGATCGATGTAAAGATCGTCAAAATCAAAACCGTGCTCGGTTGCCTTCATAACAATATTGCCAGCCAATTCAACTCTTTTAGCAGCATCATTGGGCACCCCATCTTTATCCATGGTCAGGGCAATTAAACCGGAATTGTACTCCCGGGCCATGGGAATATATTCATCCAGCGCCTCCAGGTCAGCCTGACAGGAGTTAATAATAGGCGGCTTATCCACCTTTTCCAGGGCAGCCTCCACTACCGGCCTGCGGGGACTGTCAATACAGAGCGGCGCATCGGTGCATTCCTGGATTGTATCAACCAGCCAGAGCATGGCATCCACTCTCTCTTTGGAGGGAACTGAAGTTCCCACATTAACATCAAGATAATCGGCTCCGCACTCCACCTGTTTCTGGGCCAGATCCTGAATAACTTTCTTGTTCTTATCCTGAATAGCCTTTTCTACATCGGTAAATTGACCGTTGATTCTTTCCCCAATAATAATCATTTTAATAACCTCCCCAATTTATAATTAAAATTAAATTTAAGTTTAAACTGGATAAATTTTTCACACTTGCTTGGGGCTTAAAAACAGCCGGACAGTATCTTAAGTCCGGCTGTTCTAGAACTCCCTATTCTCTATTCTGTCATCCTGGCAATGTAATTCTGCATATACCCGATCGCTCTGGGATTGGCCATCGTCAGAATATCGGCTCCGGCCTGGAGATAGGCCACCGCGGTGGTCGTCTCCCAGCCTATACCTCTTTCTTCCTGGTCACCCCAGCTTGGTTCGTCCGCTTCACTGACCTTAACTTCCTTGGCCCGCTGGGTTTCCGGACCGATATTAGCAATAATAGGCATGGCCATCATCTTATCTCCACCCAGGGATGCCAGCCGGGTTCTTTCCATAATAGAATAGGCATATTCAATACCGTAACCCAGAGCTCCATTAGTGGTGAATATAACTATTTTATCGGTGGGAAAACCCATGTCAGAAAGCAGTATGTTGACCTGTTTGCAGATGTTAATATCAATTGGTGATTCCCCGATCACATTATGTCCATCAGCAATAGCAGTAGCAGCTAAAGTTTTATAGTTGTCCTCGGTTGCCGAACCAATCAGACACTGCTCTCCAGCCAGAGCCTGGCTAACTTCAGGAAAAAGTTTATTATCCGGTTCTTCATCTCCACTACCCCAGATGATCAGGGGTTTATCAACAGCATCATTGATTGCTTTAGCCAGTTCGGCACATTCCTCTGGAGACGCCGGATTTTCCTCTGCAGCATGTCGGGTAAATCTCAAAGATACTAGTTCGACATCCAGTTCCTCAGCCATTTTGGCCCATTCTACCGGGTCACTGATCAAATCTCTGCTCAGAGAATCCTTGAGAGTATCAGTCCAGCGCTCAGGAACCTCATCATAAACATCCAGGGCTATTACCGGTGGGTTGGGCAGCTCTGCCTCCTCATAGAGAAAGGGAAGGCCGGTATGTCCGCCAACGGTAACAGCGTTTTCTCCGGTACCAATGGTCACGGTATTTATGGTGTTTTTAAACTTACGTGTTACTCTTTCTACAGCCACGTTTGTCCCCCCTTGAAATTATCTTGCTTCACTGAGATTTTCATTATCTTCGTTTTCCTTTCTCTGTCGAGCCCTATTAACGGCCGCCTCAGTTATATAGGCCGAACGGTGAATAATATCAACCGAGGCTTTACAGGGATAGTACTGATGATAAAGCCCTGATTTTCTGGCAGCCTCGCCAATCTCATCACCCTCCAGTTCTTCAGCCACTGAAGGGCTGCCGCCGCAGGGCGAACTTCTTAACACCTCTACTCCGTCAAGTTTCTGGTTTTGATAATCCAGTTCAAATTCCGGCCGCCCGTAAAATTTCGCAAACTGCCTCAGTCTTTTATCCTTAACTCCCCTCTCTGTTAAAGAACAGAAAGGTTCGGGAATTAACAGTGCGATCTCCTTCTCCGCCAGCTGCTC
>SLJX01000134.1 GCA_007134885.1 Halanaerobiaceae bacterium | reverse complement strand
GAGGCTGTCTCCTTTCGAGACAACCTCGAGACCCTGGAAGGGTTTGGAGCTCGAGTAGTAGGCGTCAGCAAGGATAGTCTGGCATCTCACAAAAAATTTGCTGAAAAAAATGACTTAAATTATCCTCTGCTGGCTGATACTGAAGGAGAGTTGTGTGAAAAATTTGATGTTTTAAATATGGCCGGAATAGTAAAAAGAAGTACGTTTATAATCGAGAAGGGGGAAATAATCAAAGTTTTTCCCAAAGTCAAGGTGGCCGAACATCTTGAGGAGATAATTGAATTTTTCCAGGAAAGACAGTAATAATTTCTTGAAAAAACTGTTTGAGAACAAAACCTTGAGAACAAAACATTTAGGACAAAATACTTGAGTATAAACTGCAAAAACCGCAGGTTTCCAGCTTTTCGGTAAAGGGTAAAACACCGAAAATGACCATCAACCTGCGGTTATTTAATCAAAACACACCCGGATAAAAGGCCCGTTAAAGGCCCGTTTTAGATATTTATTTAATGTTTAATTTTATCCAACTAACTTTATCCAACTAATCTTATCCAACAAATTTATCTAACTAAATTCATCTAGATATCGTTTTTTTCGCTGATAAACCTGTATTCTAGTATTTATATACAGGACTTATTTATCTGCGAGCCTCATTTCCTAAATTTTTAGGGTATTTTTTGGTTTTTATTAAGGGTATTTATTAAGGGTGTTTATTTCTCAAGGAAATCTATTTTCTTAAGAGCAAATTGGCAGAACAAAAGATTCAATCTGTCGCTGTTGCTTCACTTATTTCACCATTATTTTTACTCTACCAGAACCCCCACTACAGGAAAATCAGGCAGCACACTTCTCAAATGCCAGGCAGTTTCGATTGCTTCAGTCAAATCCTGTCCTGCTTCATGACCACCATGGGTTCCATCTGTAAATCTTTCAGTTACATCATAGATAATTCCATCTACAGCAACAAAAGCATCCCGGCCTTCCCGACCGTCAAATTCGGCCAGCTCTTCCTCTGTCAGTTCATAGGCAACTAAAACCCCAACAACAGGCATGGCCTCCAGGTTTTCTTTTTCATGCCGGCCGTGAAACTCTTCACTGAGATCCTGTCCGGCTTCATGACCACCATGGGTGCCATCAGTAAAAACATCGCTGGCATCATAGATAATATTATCAACGGCCACAAAAGGTGGGTTGTCAGTCCCATCATATTCAGCAAGACCCTCTTCGGTTAAAGCATATTGTAGGTAATAACCGATAACTTCTCTATCCTCTAAGACAGCGGGTCCATGATCGGCTTCATAAAGTTCTTCAGTCAGGTCCTGTCCAGCTTCATGGCCAAAATGAGTCCCATCTTCAAAGGCGTCACTTACATCAAAAACCCTCCCGTTATAAGCCACATAGGCGTCTTCTTCCACACCATCGAATTCAGCAAGTGTTTCTGGAGCATAAAAACCGTCTGGTGCTTCTCCGTGACCGGCAGCAAAGGCTGAAGCGGGCAATAGAATCAGGCTTAATAACAGCAATAACATAGTGGGCAAAAACAACTTTTTCCTGATCATCTGCAAAAAACCCCCTTAATTGTTATTTTTTAATATTAGAATTAGAAATTATTGTTAAATTACTGTTATAAGAATTATAACTTTTCATACTAGGTTTGTCAAGTTTAGTATTACAAAAATATCTGTTATAATTAAATTAAGTTATATGGTTCTCCCTGCAGTGAATAAATGGTTCTTTCCTTTCTTGATTTTATGGCTGATTTAAGCCGGGGGCCTGATTGAAGAAAAAAACTGAATAGAAAAAAATCTGAATGGAGAAGAGAACCTGATATTTACAGGCGTAATTCTTTCTATATATTTAACAGTTCCTTCTAAATATTTTCTTCAAAGGAGAATAACAAATGGCTGATGAGTGTGAAATTAAAATTTTTGCTGGCAGTTCAGGAGAAACATTTGCCCGAAGGATTTCTGACTATCTGAAGGTAGAACCGGGATTATCCAGCGTAATTACCTTTCCCGAGGGAAATTTGCTGGTCAGAATTGAAGAAACTGTTCGGGACAAAGATGTCTTTCTGGTGCAGTCCATTGCCCTTAATCCCAACAGGGAGTTCACAGAGATCCTCTTCTGGATTGATGCCTTCAAGCGGGCCAGTGCCAATTCGGTGACCCTGGTAATGCCCTATTTCAGCTATGCTCAGGGCGATAAAAAGGATGAGCCCAGAGTTTCCATCAGGGGACGGGTCTGTGCTGAAAGCATTGAACTGGCAGGAGCTGACAGGGTGGTTACCATGGATCTTCACAGTCCTCAGATTCAGGGATTTTTCAAAAAACCCAGTGATCATCTCTATGCCCTGCCCATACTTTGCGAATACTTCCAGGAAAAGTTAGATCTCTCAAATACGGTGGTGGTTTCACCGGATGCCGGTTTTGCCAGAGAGGCCAGAAAATATGCCTCTTTTCTGGATCTCCCGGTTGCCCTGGGGGATAAAAGAAGAAAAAACCACAATGAAGATGCCGAAATGATGGAGATTATTGGTGAGGTCCGGGGAAAAAATGCTCTGATTTTTGACGATTTCAGCATCTCAGGAGGAACGCTGATCAACCTGGCCCGGGAGCTGAAAGCTAGAGGGGCCAGGGATATTTATGCCGGTTTATCGCATATGCTGATGGATGAGGGGGCGGTGAAGAGACTGGAGAACAGCCCGATTAAAATAATTGTGGGCACGGATTCAGTTGACAATGAAGCGGTTAAAGGTGCTGAAAAAATTAAACTGGTTTCTGTAGCTCCTCTCTTTGCGGAAACAATCTGGCGAATCCATGAGCGGAAATCTGTCAGTACTCTTTTTAATCAGGTCCCCAGGGAGGTATTCGATAAATCCAAGCTGGAGGATTGAAACTTATTGATTAAAACCCTGTTAAAGTAGAAGCTAATTATCTTCTCAGCCGCTTCCTTCCTGAATATCGTGGGTTCCTCCGTCATAACTATGCAAAATTTTAATCTTATTTCCGGTGGGATTATCCTGTTTATCTCGTTCCAGTTTTACAGTTTCTAGGTGCACCGGCCGGCCCCAGAGATTAAATATATTTTCCAGGGACTGGGTTTCAAAGCGGGGATCAAGCTCAAAACCAATAAATTCATGTTTTAAATACAGTTCCCGGTTTCCATTATAGTTGCCATCTTCTACGGAAATAATCGGCGTACTATATAGGCTGAAGGAATTATCAAGGGTTTGCTTGATTTTTTTGGGGTCATCCTCGGCAATAATATATTTTTTTATACCGGTTTTTGTATCCTTAACTTCTTTCCAGATATAAATGTTGGCTTCTTTGATAAATTTTTCGGTAAAAAATTCTTTTACAGCCATTCG
>SLJX01000200.1 GCA_007134885.1 Halanaerobiaceae bacterium | reverse complement strand
ATTTTCAGTGGAAGCTCCTGTAACTTCGGCTGTTGCATTAACACCTTCTACATGCTGGTTGATCAGTTCTGCCATTCCCCCACCAACAGGATAATAGACTCCACCGGTTCCACCAGTAGCGATTGAAATAAACTGGTCAGCTGCTGCAGGCCCGCTTAAAATCAGAGCCAATCCTAAAAATAAAGCTAAAATAATTGAAACTTTTTTCATGTAAATTTCCTCCTTCTCTCTTCTAATATTTTTATACTGCAATTAATTATAACAGAATAACAATAAAAATTCAAGATATATTGTAATTTTCTTTTATTTCAGATAGCCGAAAATTGTTGATATCATAGTAATTACAGCTTTATGTTTAGTTTATTCGTTTAAAATTCGAAATAATTATCCGCCTGTTATAGAAACATCTTCCAGTAAAACATAGGGCAGTTTATAATTCATAATATCCTCCCTTTCCCGGGAAAGACCAACTATATTTTGCATCATTTGATAAATGTTGCCGGAAATCATGACTTCCCGAACTGGTTTGACCCTCTTCCCCCGCTCAATCAGCTGACCGCCCTTAACAACCCCGGAAAAATTTCCGCTGACCGGATCTACTGAGCCGGAATAGCGGTTAACCAGCAGCCCCCGCTTTATTTCACCGATAAGCTCCTCGCTGGTCTTCTGACCTCCAGAAATTATAAAGTTGCTGGGAGCAATATCCGGGGCACTCTGAGCTCCACCGCCAGCTCGACCGTTGGATTTACGTCCCGCCCTGGCAGCTGTATAGGTATTATAAAATAATTCCTGGAGATAACCATCCTTAATTACTGTCAGCCTTTTCTGAGGAAGTCCTTCCCTATCAAATTTACCGGATCCTACTCCTCCAGGAAGGGTTCCATCATCGAGCACTGTTAAAATATCAGCTCCCACCTGTTTGCCGGTTTTATTTTTCCAGGGAGAAATGCCATTCTGGATATTCTCAGAATTAACTGCAAAAACAATTGGTTGAACCATCAGCATAACTGCAGAAAAGGGAGTTAAGAGAATTTCTCCCCGAAAGCTCTCAATGGTTTCTGCCCCCAGGCTGGCCAGCACCTTATCCCTCAATTTTCTGCCGCTATCTGCCACATCAAGCTCTTCAAAAAAACAACTCACCTGGTATTCCATATCAAAGGAGGAAACCACCTCTCCCTCCCGGGCCAGAGCCAGAGCCTGGGTTTCAAAATAGGACTGACTGTCCTGAGAAACAATACCACGGGAAGTTGCAATGGCATCATTAACAATACTGGCTGAAAAACCAGCTGTATCAACGGTAACCCTGTCATCCTGTTTAATTTCTTTCATAAAAGAACGGGCTCTGCTAATTAAATCTCCCAGCTGAATATTTTCTGCCCTATCATCATAAATATCAGGAACTTTTTCCAGTTTTTCCGGGTCAGGTAGCCTGTTATTGCGGTCCGGAGGAGAATTTTCTGCCATAACAGCAGCCTGCTCCAACAGCTGTTTTAAAGAATCCCGGTCAAGATCATTGGTTGAGGCAAAACCCATACTGCCATTTTTAAAAACCCTGATGCCCACGCCCTGATAAATATCCGATTTGGGGAGCTGAAGATCATTTTTTTCAACAACGACTTCCAGAGATTTAAGCTGCTGATAATAAACTTCAACATTATCAAGTCCGGCAGAACTGCCGTCTGCTACCAGTCCCTGACATATTTCCTGGCCATTAAACTCCTTTTTGTTTGTATCCTCCTGGCTTAAAGTTTTATCCTGGTTGTTATCCATTATTGCTGCCCTCCAATCTTGACTCTGCAGCGAAGATAGGGACCACCGGCATCCACTTTGGCTGCCTGTCCTTTACCGCAGTAACCCCGTCCAAGTCCAAACTCAAAATCACTGCTGACAGCATCTACGCTCTTAAGCACTTCAAAGGCCTGTCCTGACAGGGTTAATCCCTTTACCGGTCTGCCGATTTTTCCTTCCTCAATTCGATAGGCTTCCAGAACATCAAACATAAACTCTGCCGTAGAATCAGCCTGACCTCCCTGAGCCATGCCTTTGAGAAAAAAACCGTCTTCGACCCCGGCAATCATCTCTTCCAGATCACTCTCTCCTGGAAGAATAAAGGTATTGGTCATTCTTATTAAAGGCTCATCCCGATAGGTAAAGGCCCGGGCATTTCCCCCCGGTTCTGCTTCGAATTTTAGGGCTGATTCTCTATTATGAAGATAATTTTTTAAGACTCCCTGCTCGATAATGGTTGTCCTGCTGGACCTGGTACCTTCATCATCGATAATCACCCTGCCAGCAGCATCAGCAATATTACCTTCATCAACCAGGGTTATAAGCTCACTGGCAACCTGCTCCCCTATCCTGCCCTGGACTACTGAGCCTGATTCGACAAAATCTGCTTCTACAGTATGGCCGATGGCTTCATGCGCCAGAACCCCGACTAAAGCAGGATCAAGAATTACCTGATACTGCCCTCCGGTAACATATTCAGCCTCCAGGCGTTTTCTGACCAGCTCCACGGCTTTATCGGCAAAATCAGAAAGTTTTCTGTCAGCAAATAATTTCGACCAGCTTCCGGTCACCCCGTGGCTATCATGAGCCCTTTCCTGCTGATTATCCCTGGCCCCATAGGCCACCACTCCGATATCACATTTAGGATCATAAATTTCCACTTCAACTCCCTCAGCAGTAACAATAATTTTACTGTCCTTAAACTCAGAATAGGAAACCTGACTGGCTATAATGTCCTCACCGGCTGCTCTAACCTTTCCATCAGCTTTCATAAGCAGCTTGATCTTTCTGCCCAGATCAGGTTCCTCTTCCTGGTTCTGTTTTTCTTCAGCTAAATTAAAGTTTCCCTGTACCGGCTCAATTTCAGCCAGCCCCTGAATTTTATTTTCTTTCAGAACTCCAGCTTCCCGGGCTGCCTTCACAGCTTCAGCAGTTGCTGCCCTCAGTCCTTCCAGAGAAAGATCTGATGTTGAGACAAATCCCCAGCTGCCATCAACCAGAGCCCGCACTGCTACTCCGGATAGAGTGGTAGTGACTGAATCAGTTAAAATTCCATTTTTAACCTGCAGTTTAAGGCTGTTACGACGGTGATAGCGGAGCTCAACCCATTCCTGATTCTCAATAACAATCTGCTTGAGGAGCTTTTTGATATTCATTTTTAGCCTCCAGAATTTTTCTTGGATCTTCTCACAAAATTAATTACAGGTGTTTTCAGAACTCAGGCATCCTTTTGAATTGCTTCCACTTCTCTTTCATTTTTAAATTGATTCATCCGCTCAACCTGCAGGCAAAAAGCTTCCAGCCGGGCTTCAATCACCTGTGGAAAGGCATTGCCATCAGATTCGACTGCCAGAAAGGGTAGCCGGGCAAAGCGTTCTAAAGCTTTACTTCCCAGGCTATCTTTGCCTGAAAGTTCCAATTTCATCTCTTCAAGTTTATCGGTTATAATTGATTCCGAAACCCTGTGATGCATGCAGCCAAAGGGTCCAATAGCCAGCACACCATCAACATCATCAACTACTTCGGTTATTGTGCCTCCAATTGTCAGAATGGTTTCTCCGGTAAGGTCCAGGCTTAAAAGCTTCTCACCGGTTTCAACAATCTCATCCACATCAATCAGCTTCTCCTGGCATAGCCCGGAAGCGGCCAGTATCTGTTTGACATCCTTTTCAACTTTACGTTTGTAAAACCCGGCAAATTTATTGATAACACTGAAGAGAAATGATTTTTTGCTGATCTCAGGCTTATTTTGTATTAAATAATCAGCATAATAAATCCATTCTGTAATGGGAGTAACAATAGTTACAATCTCTCTTTCAGCCAGTTTTTCTACCAGGAACCTGCGGGAAAAACGATCATTGCGGACATAAATTTCTCCGGTAAGGGCAACCTTTTTGGCCTGCTCTAAAGGTCTTTTTAGTTTGATGTTAGAAAGTTTTTCAGCTTCCTCGGCCAGAATGTCTTTAATGGTTCCCCAGGATTCTCTGGCCATTGCTGATATAATCCGCTGGCGGCTCCGTTCAAATTTATCACCAGCCTCATCCCGGTCAACAGCCAGAGCCAGCACTGCACTTTGCATATCACCCAGAACATCACCCAGCACCAGAGCCTGCCAGGCCCGTCTGCTAAACTCTATTCCCAGATCACTGTAGCCGGTATTGGAATTAAGCGATAAAACAGCCACATCCGATATATTTTTCTTTTCAATCAAACGGTTCATGGAGACACTGTACTGACCCAAACGGCAGGGCCCGCTGGACTCGGCCATGAAATAAACAATTACCTTATCAGCATCCTTTTCCTCCTCCACCCGATTTAACATGGTACCCATGGTTAAAATATAAGGAAGACATTCTTTTCCGGTAGAATTAGCCCTGCCTCTTTTCAGCTCTGCTTCGCCGGGTCTCTCGCAAGGCTGGGCATTAACTCCAATATATCTAAAGGCAGCCGCTACACCCTCAGTGCTGGAGCGACCCATAGAGGGAATAAGAACCTTTACTCTGGAATGGTCCAGGGGGAGCTTTTCCCCTGAAGAGGTCAGTACCTTAATATCACCATTTTCCTTGATTATCCTGGCAGGCTGAAAAACCTTAGATTCCTCAATTTTTCCAAGATCTTCAGATATTTTTCGGTATCTCTCGACGATATCAAGAAAGGCTTCAATTCTGGTGTTAAGACCTACATCTGCTGTGTGGCTGTCCAGCTCCAGTGTCAAAGTAGGTTTATCGCCATTATCTTCTCGAAAATAATTAAGTAAAAAAGCATCGGGACCGCAGCTGAAGTTGGTAATATAGGTGCCAAATAACTGGGGATGCCGGCTGACATATTTACTCCCCTTGAGAATCAGCTGTCCCATCGACCAGTACATTCGATTAAATATTTCTTCAGCTTCTATTGGCAGCATATCAAAGGGAATAACCAGCTCACTCCGGGAAGCAAATTTATGAGGAATACCAAGATTAGCTTCGGAGGCAAAGGCATTATAGGGCCGACCAAAGATGACTATAGCTTTTTCAGCCGGGTCCTTCTCCAGTTCCGCGAGAACCTGACGCCCCCTATCTTTCAAAGCCTGCTGAAACTTCTCCTGAGCTTTCAGAGCTTTTCCCCAGGCCCGATGGGCTCTTAATCTATCAGCACCCAGATATTCTGCTACCGACATAAATTTATCAAATACTTCATCAAAGCCATCTTTAAAATCCAGCACTGGAGCCAGCATGCGCTCCTCACTGAGTTCCTTCCAGGTGGCACTGAGATAATAGGGTTCAGCCTGTGCCATGGGGCAGATAATTCCTTCTTCAGGACTATTAGCTACCTGTAAACCTTTAACCTGAGGCAGAAAAATGTAGTCGGGCTGCTTTTCTTCAATTAAATTATGCATATAGCCATGGCTTAATTCCACGGGGTAACAGAAAGCCGCTGACTGCCGCTGAATCCCCTCGGAATTTGGGGTATCAGGTAAAACCACCCTGTAGCCCAGTTCAGCAAAGAAATGGGAGTAAAAAGGAAACATGGTATGGACGGTCAGAGAACGATTTAAACCAACTGTACCCCGCTCCTTATCCTGATCAGGTTGAGCAGCAAAATCTCTAAAAACTATTCTTTCCCTCTCTTTAACCAGATTTAGATTGTCAATCTCAATGTCCTTCGAACCTTCACCGGTATTCATATATTTGCTGCAGATTCCTCCAAAGAGATGGCGTTCACCAGCAATTTCCAGAACATTAATGCTGCATTTACGATCACAGTCAGTTTGACCACCCCGGCAGATAAAACTGTCAAGATAATTGACCTCTCTCTCAGCCAGTTCTTTGAGATTAAAGCTTTGTTCTTTCAGTCTTCCCCTGGAAATTTTTTGAGCGGTTTCTAGGGCTGCACCAAAGGCTCCCATCAACCCCGGTTCTGGGGGCACTACAATTTCTCTGCCGGTCAGGGCTGCCATGGCCATTGGAACTGCCTTGTTATAACAGACCCCACCCTGCATAAATATCCTGTCACCCATAGGGCGGTTGCCCCGAACCCGGTTGGTGTAATTTAAACAGATGGAGTAAACCAGTCCGGCACAGATATCATCTATGCTTAAACCTTCCTGAATAGCCGTCTTGATATCACTGCCGATAAAAGCAGAACACTGGTCATTAAAATTTGGAGGATTTTTGCCCTGTAAAGCCTTGCCGGCAATATCCAGCATCTCTACATCTAAAAATTCCTGAGCTGCCTCTTCCAGAAAGGAGCCTGTACCGGCTGAACAGGCTTCGTTCATGGCATAATTAGTCGGCACCTGATTGATGAGATAGGTATATTTAGCATCCTGGCCGCCAATTTCAAAAATGGTATCGACCTCAGCATCAAAGTAAACCGCCCCGGTGGCATGGGCAATTATTTCATTCATAACAGACTCCGTCAGAGCATGAAGCCCGGTGATTCTGCGACCCGAACCGGTTACACCCAAACCGATTATCTCCACCCTGCAGTCACCCAGCTGTCTGGAAATGCTGCGATAACAGCTGCGGGCTGCTCCCACCGGGTCTCCCTCTGTGCGCAGATATTCCGAAGCCAGCAGAGCATTATCCTCTTCCCGGAGCAGAATAGCCTTGGTTGTGGTTGAGCCGACATCAACTCCCAAAAGACAGCGATCCTCATCTCCGGCCTGATCTCTCTTGACCTCGTGAAAGGTGACCTGATCTGCGTATTCTCGGAGAGGCGGATGCATGTCAAAGGAACCCCTCTTTTCAGTCAGCAAATTCTCAGTGCCCAGCTTCCTACCATCCTGCAGTGCTTTCAGGGCAGCTCCCAGGGCCTCAAAGTAAAATGCTTCTTCTGGCACCACAACCTTTTCCAGTCGCTGCCGGAGAAAATTAACCATCACCTGATTGCAGCTCAATCCTCCTACCAGCATAATCTTTTCTGCCTTACATTTATACACCAGTTCCATTATTTTATCTGCCATCATCTGACAAAGACCGGCCACCACCCGCCCCTTATCCTTGCCTTTATTTAAAGCATGGGTGCAGTCACTTTTGCAAAAAACCGAGCAGCGTCCGGCAACCTGATAGGGGTCATCATTATTAGCTATTTCTACAGCTGTTTCCACATTCAAACCCATGCGTTTTATCTGCTGCTGGAAAAACTCTCCGGTTCCGGAGGCGCATTTGCTGCCGGTATAGACATTGGCCATGCTTCCATCTTCATTCAGTTCATATACCAGAAAGGTTTCTCCTCCAGCGCTAACAATGGCATCAATCTCCGGGTATTTATCTTTTAAATATTTATAGGCAATTTCAGTTGCTTCGGGTTCAGATATCCGCGGCGCATTAAGAGCCGACTTAAATTTTCTTCCGGTCACTGTTATTTTTTCACCGGTCAGATCGCGATCTCGATATAGGTCTGAAAGACTGGAGCGAACATTTCCCCCGTGCTGTTTTATGGTATAATCAATCAGTTCAATATCTTCATAACTGATATTTGCCTCACTGTTTTCCCTTTCCAGTTCCACTATCTTTATATTGGTAGCGCCCAGACATATTCCAGCTGCTCTCATTCTGATTATCAGCTCCTTTAAATATAATTTTTTGGCTATTTTTGATCGCTTAAGTGCTATAGATTTATACAGGAGTTAAAAACCAAAAGTTGATGAAAACCTGATATATTTATATAATCATTAATTATTATATCATATATAGGAAATTAATAAAGAAAAACCGCTTCCTCTCTGAAGCAGAAGCGGTTTTAAGATAATATAGTTTTTTCCTGCCTGCTTTACATAAGATGAGAAAGAAAAATTTGTACGGACATAAAATAGATTACCAGTCCGGTAATGTCCTTTAAAGTGGTGATAATAGGATCCGAACCGGCAGCCTGGTCAAGATTCAATTTAAAGAGAATAAAGGGGATTAAAAATCCCAGAGTACTGGCAAGGGTTACAGTGAGAGCCAGAGAAATCCCGACGGCCAGCCCAAAACCCGGTTCTGCCTGCCACCAGTAAGCAATAATGCCGGCCGGCAAACCCAGCAGGGTGCCCATGGTAATTCCCACAGCCATTTCCTTGAAAAAATACTTTAAAAAACGCCTGACATTAATATGTCCCAGCACCAGGCCGCGGGCAAATATTGTAGAGGACTGGGTACCTACATTTCCTCCCATATCCATTATTAACGGTATAAAAATTGCAACAGCTGCAATCGCTTCCAGGGTCTCTTCAAAACCTTCAATCACCACCCCGGCCATTAGTCCTCCCCCTAAAGCTATTAAAAGAAAGGGTATTCTGACCCGCCAGATTTCAGGTAAAGAGCCCTCTATGACCCGGCGGCTCTTTCCGGCTTCTTCCTCTCTCAAAGCAGATAAACCTGCCATTTCAAAAATATCTTCGGTAGTCTCTTCCTCAAGTACATCCAGGGCATCATCAACAGTTACCAGTCCGACCAGTCTGTTTTCTTTATCTACAACCGGGACAGCAAGCATATCCTGATCTTGGAGAATCCGGGCAACTTCCTCCTGATCCATGGTTGTTGTTACACTGATGGGATCATCATCCATAATTTCCTCAATTTTTTGATCAGGTTCAGCCATCAAAAGATCTTCCAAGGAAATTGTTCCTTCCAGAATCCGGGTCTGATCAGTTACATAGATATTATAAATTGTCTCTTTTTCTTCACCAACCACCCGTAATTTTTCAATGGCTTCCTGAACTGTGGTTCCCTGGCGGAATCTAACATATTCTGGAGTCATCATTCGACCTGCTGTTTCATCTTCATAACCAAGCAGTTCTGAAGTTTGATCCCTTTCTTCCTTACTTAAATTCTGCAGCAGTTTTTTCGCAACCCGGGCTGGCAGCTCATCCAGCAGACGAACCCTGTCATCAGGAGCCAGTTCTATAAAAGTTTCGTTAGCTTCAGATTCAGCAAAATCCGTGATTAATTCCTCCTGAAGCTCAACTTCCAGTCTTTCAAATAGATTCATGGCCAGATCTTTATTTAACAACCGGAAGCAGATGACTCTGAGATCAGGATCCAGCTGCCGCATAAGCTGCACCAGGTCGACCAGATCCTCTTCATTTAATAGGTTTTTTAAGGCTGAAATGTTTTCTTCAGCCAGCATTTTTAAGGCTTTTTCATAAATTGGCATCTATTTCACCCCTTCCTGAATAAAATCAAATTTCCAGCTTTTCGATCTCCTTCAAATTCAGCTGAGTATTCATTTTATCAGCTCCTTAAAATAATAATTTATTCCTAAAAATAAGCAAATAATGCGAAATTTAAAAAGCGGCCTCCCCTGAACAGGAGGCCGCTGATAATCCTAAAAAATAAGAGGATAATTAGCTCCTTGTCCAGGATTTGGCACTGCATAACGTAGATGATCTCCTCATCAGCTGCCTTAAACCTCCCTTAGGCCGGGAGAAGCCTGTTATACCCGTTGGCGTCTCTGGACGTTTCCGGGCAGCAGCCTGTGTTTATGCAGTAGCCTCACTTAACGAGCCTGATTATTAAATTAAAATGCCAGATTGAGCAGTTTTTGCTGTTAAAAACAAATAACCTGCTTTCAGGCCAGATAAAAAAATTTAACTGTCAATAATTATAATATAAGCATTGTGAATCTGTCAAGAAATATTTCCAGCAAAAATCCAATTAGAAATCTTCTGATAGTTTATTCAGTTGTCCCTTCATTCTCATTCTCAAACAGAAGATTACTCAAAAAAATGAAAATAACTGGTTGAATATATCAGGCATAATTACAGATCAGGATTAACATTATCAAAAACATTATCTACAAAGTTGCGAAAACGTTCTCTCTCATTCTCTACTTCCTCACTGACCTTTTCTTCATCTTCTTCCGGTCTCTCTCTTACCAGGGCCCGGTGAGCGACCTCCTCAGCTAGATATATGGGAGTGTCGGTTCTCAGGGCCAGATTAATAGCATCGCTTGGCCGGGAATCAATGGAATATTTTTCCCCATCCTGAACAATTTCGAGCCTGGCATAAAAGGTATTTTCTCTCAGATCCGAGATAATAACCCGTTCCGGGGTAATGTCCAGTTCTCCAAATATATTTTTCATGAGATCATAACTTATAGGCCGGGGTATTTCAATTTTTTCTCTGGCTATGGTAATTGCTTTAGCTTCGGCGGGGCCTACAACTATGGGAAGAACGCCTTCTCCTTCTTCCTCCTGGAGCAGTACAACGGGAGCCTGATTGCTCATATTTATCCCCACTGCTTGAACCTTCATTTTAAGCATTTACATAACCTCCTTTCAGACAATCATTTCTAAATACATTATATCATTAATTTCTCAATTTAAAAAGACTTCCAGGCTGCCGTTCTGGTTATTATTAGTCCTGGTAAAACCTGAGATAGAATATTTTCCTGTTATCCTTCTAGGACTTAACATCCCGGGGATAAACTTCTAATTTATCCTGCTTGAAATAAATGGTTCTGGAGGGAAAGGCAAATTCAATTTCCCGCTCTTTAAATTCTTTTTTCATTTTAAAATTAATCTCCTGCTGGATATTCATGTAATCCAGATACTCTTTACTGTTTACAAAATAAACAACTTCAAATATCAAACTGAAATCTCCATAAGCTTGAAAATGGACCCGATTAACTTCGGTGTTATCAATATTTTCAATAATATCGGTGATAAGTGGAGGAATCTCACGCAATTTTTCCAGGGGTGTATCATAGGTCACCCCGAAATTAAAAACAATTCTCCGGCGCTTCATCCGGCGGAAATTCTTGATCCGGGAATTTGTCAGATCTCCATTAGAAAAAACAAGCTGCTCTCCTGATAAACTCTGGAGTCGGGTGGTTTTAATACCTATATATTCTACAACACCCAAAAAATCACCAACAATAATAAAATCTCCTATTTCGAAGGGTTTATCAATCTGGATGGTAAAATAACTAAAAATATCCTGAATCATTGACTGGGAGGCAAAACCAATGGCAATACCTCCAATGCCAAGACCTGCAATTAAACCTGAGATTTGAATTCCCAGATTATCAAGAAAGAAAAGGAAGGCAAAGAGCCAGATAAAAATCTTGGCCACATTCCAGATCATGGAAAGGACCTTTTCCTGTTGGGCTTCATCCTCTGTGCGGCGCTTGAAATATTGAGATAAAAGAAAAAATGTTGTTTTCTGTAAAATCAAAACAGAAAATATGATTATCAAACCAATAATAAAATAGTTAACTGTCTCTCTGAGGAAATCAGTCAGATAGACCTGCTGCAGACCCAGGTTTAATAAAAAAATCCAGAGCAGTAGGGTTAACAGTTTATCAATGGATGAAACATACTTATCTGCTTCAGGCCATCTCTTCTCCATCAAAAGGTGGATAAATCTCAGGATATATTTCTGCAATCCCCAGATTAATAATCCTCCGGCAGCCAGAATTAGCATAAAAGAGCCAATATTAAAAAGGGTATTCTCCTGCCACAATAATCTCAGTGTTTCAACCATGTTAGTAAACCTCCTCGGACAGCTTTTTAAATCTCCTTTGTCTTCCAGGTTCCCCTGCTAAACCAGATAATTAAGACCAGCAAACCTAAAACCTTGGCAAATAAAATACCCCACCAGATTCCCTGTCGACCCCAGTTAAAGGTGTGAGCCAGCAGATAGGAAAAGGGAATCTGGAATCCCCAGAGAGTCAATAATCTGAAGAAGGTTTGGGGAATTGTTTTACCGGCTCCATTTAAAGCCCCGCTCATTACTATCTGAGCACCTAAAAAGGAATAGGCAAAGCCTGCTATAATCAAATATTCTGTTCCAATAGAAATTACCTCGGGGTCTTCGGTAAAAACACCTACCAGATAGGGTGAAAGGAATAACAGCAAAAAAGCCAGGCCCAGGAGAAAAGCAAAGGTGACTCCTGTTCCCAGCCAGGAAACTTTTCCTGCTTCATCAGGCATTTCTGCACCCAGATGCTGACCCACCATTACACCTGTAGCCCGTCCCAGGCCAAAAGCGGGCATCCTTATTATCGAAGTAATTCGGTTGGCTACCCCCCAGGCTGCGACTGTTGCTGTCCCAAAGTCGGCTACAATTGCTGTCATAAAAGTTAAAGCCAGCGCCAGGGCTGAAGCTCCGAAAGCGGCCGGAGTTCCTATTCTCAAAATCTTTTTGATCATTGTAAAGTCAGGAATAAGATGTCTTAGTTTTAATGTGAGCTGGGTTTTATTCCAGAACATAATATAAATTCCCACCAGACCGGCTGCCAGCCGGGATAATACCGTCGCCAGAGCAGCTCCCCCGATTCCCATTTCGGGAAAGAAAAACCAGCCAAAAATCATAAAGGGATCTAGAATGATATTTAAAACAACGGTAAATATTTTAATTTTCATGGGGGTGATGGTATCACCGATGCCCTCCAGGGCTGCTGAAAAAATATAATATATAAATATTATCGGAATTCCGGAAACATAAATACGAAAATATTCCAGTGCCAGGGGCAGCACTTCAGGTTCTGCCCCAATCAGTAAAAATAGCTCCTCGGCAAATATCAGGGCAGCAGCGGTAAACCAGAGGGAAATAAAAATTGCAAAAATAAAAATCTGACCGGTGGCTTTACTTGCCATTTTCGGACGTTCAGCCCCAGTGTACTGGGAGACCAAAGCAACCCCGGCAATAGAAAAACCTGCTCCCATGGAGTAGACAATGAAAAGCAGGGGGAAGGCCAGTGAGATCGCTGCCAGGTTTTCCGGGCCCAGTCTGCCAACCCAAAAGGTGTCGGCCAGCTGATACATTAAATGCATTCCCTGGCCGATAATTATGGGCCAGGACAGTTTAAGCAGTGTAGGTAAAAGAGGTTGATTAATAATATCCTGTTTGCTGTTTTCAATTGCCTTCACCAGCTCCACCCTTCCAGAAAGGAAAATAATATTAAAACTGCTCGATCAATTGCTGAT
>SLJX01000117.1 GCA_007134885.1 Halanaerobiaceae bacterium | reverse complement strand
GCCAGGCGGTAGGAGGTTCCCTCAGCGGGAGTGGCCTCCAGATTGTAGAGGTTGTCGGTCTCTTCCTGATATTCTACCAGCTTTTCCCGCATCTTATTCATGATATATTCAGCAAAATTCCGGCCCTCTTCACTGGCAATGCTGGTCCCCAGGAAATTCAGCAGGGATTCGTTCATGCCATTGAGGCCGATGGTGTTAAAATGGTTCTTCCAGTACTCGCCGAAGCGCTCCTTGACCGAGCGGAGATAATACTTGGAATAGGGATAGAGGCCATTTTCAGCCATGTTCTCCAGCATCCGGCGCTTGGTTTCCAGGCTCTGACGGGCAACATCCATCAGCTGATAGACCCGCTCCAGGTAATCCTTTTCATCTCTGGCCAGGTAGCCAATCCGGGGCATATTAAGAGTGACTACTCCAATGGAGCCGGTCATGGGATTGGCCCCGAAGAGTCCACCACCCCGCCTGCGCAGCTCCCGGTTATCCAGCCGGAGGCGGCAGCACATACTGCGGGCATCGGAGGGGTCCATATCTGAATTTATAAAATTGGAGAAATAAGGGACTCCGTAGCGGGCGGTCATTTTCCAGACGGGATCCAGCACGGGGTTATCCCAGTCAAAATCCTCAGTTATGTTATAAGTGGGGATGGGAAAGGAAAAGACCCGGCCTTTGGCATCGCCGGACTGCATTACCTCGGCAAAGGCCCGGTTAAAAAGATCCATTTCCTGCTGAAATTCTCCGTAGTTGCGGTCCTGGGGCTCGCCTCCAATGATAACCGGTTCCTCGGCCATGAAATCCGGCACTTTTAAATCCATGGTAACGTTGGTGAAGGGAGTTTGAAAGCCGACCCTGGTTGGGACATTAATATTAAAAATAAACTCCTGCATGGCCTGTTTAACGCCCTCATAATCGAGATTATCATAGGCGATGAAGGGTGCCAGCAGGGTGTCGAAGCTGGAAAAGGCCTGAGCACCGGCAGCTTCCCCCTGCAGGGTATAGAAGAAATTGACTATCTGACCCAGGGCTACCTTGAAGTGTTTGGGGGGAGCGCTTTCAATCTTGCTGCTAACTCCCCGAAAACCGGTGAGCAGCAGGTCCTGAAGATCCCAGCCGCAACAGTAAACGCTGAGGTTGCCGAGATCATGAAGGTGAAAATCGCCGCTGAGATGCATCTCCCGGGCTTCGGGCGAATAGATTTCCTGCAGCCAGTACTGGGCGGTTATCTCCGAAGCAATAAAATTATTGAGGCCCTGGAGGGAAAAGCTCATGTTGGAGTTTTCATTAACCTTCCAGTCGCTGCGGTCGAGATAGTTGTTCATGGAATTGATAGCATCATCGAAAAGCTTTTTAGTGTCGCGAATTTTACTCCGCTGTTCCCGATAAAGAATATAAGCCTTGGCAATCTCAGCATAACCCTTCTCGATTAAGACCTTCTCAACCAGATCCTGAATCTGCTCAACATCGGGCATGCTTTTGCCGTCTTTATAGAATATTTTTAAGTAAGAAACTACTTCCCGGCTCACCTCTGTGCCGATATTTTCCTGTTCGGCATCCACGGCCTGAGCCGCTTTATTAACAGCGTCGGTTATTTTGCTCTGATCAAAGGGAACCTGAGAGCCATCGCGTTTTTTGATAAAACTTATTGTCATGATCGGCCTCCTTTGCCAATTATCTCTGGTTACACTGCGATTTGTAGTATACTGATTTTACGGCAAGCTTGAAAAAAGTTAAATTTTACAAGACATTTTAAACCTTTTATGATTGCACTGCATAAAATCTAAATCATTAAAATTTGAAATTTTAATCCACAGGATATAAGTTATCCTGTAAACAAATTGCCTGTAAAATGACTTTTACCAGCGGATCTCTTTATAAACCTTTTATAATCCCTACTAGTAAATTAACATTCCCGTCAAACTTTATCAAGTTTATTTTCAAAATTATTATCTTCATTATCAAATTTGTCAGCAAACTTATTTTTGGAATTGTTCCGGGAGTTTCTTTTTGATACCCCGGAGTTACTTTTTGAGATATATTGAGAAATATATTTTTCCTTTTTTTCGGCAGCAAACATACCGGAGAATAATGTGATGATTAATTCCAGAGCCAGGTCATCTCTGACGATCAGGGAAAATAGCTGGCTCTGCTTTAAAAAACCCGGGATTTTCCGGAGGTCATCCTTGAGCTCGGGGTCGAAACTGGCGGCAATTTTTCGCACCAGTTCGGTGAATTCATAGATTTCGTCAGCCGGGATTTCCAGGCGGGCTGCCAGCACTTCACACACCCCGATGATGATCTCCCGGTAACCGACATCATCCTCCAGCTCCAGTAAATTTTGCAGACGAGGAATAATCTTCTCAAACAGCAGGCGCTTTTCCGGCTGCTGTTTTAAACCCAGCAGCTTAGCAGCTTTACGGATATCCTCCTCCCTAATCAGGTGGAAGAGGTTAAAGAAAAACCTCTCGGACTGCCGGGTTTCAATATAATAATTCCGGCCGGCCAGATTGCAGAAAACCTTCATGGTGTCGAGATAGCCGTAGCGAATATTGCGGTCAATCCTATCCGGTGTGAATTCCAGCACCCGACCCAGATCAATATCGGGTTCAATATAGGTGATAGCTACACTGTCATCCTCGGGAGGGCGAATTCGACCGCTGCTGAAGGTTCTCACGGCAATAATCTCCTGATATCCCCGACGGATTAAAAGATTAACAGGGAGATTATCGTGAACAGCACCATCGAGGAAAAATTTACCATTCATCTTTTCAAACTTAAAGACAGGCAGGTAGGAGCTGGCCATGAGGTAATCAACCAGCATGCCAGGGGGGATATCCTCCAGGTAAAGCTCCTCGGGCTGGAAGTCAGTGAGATTATAGGTAACAATACCCAGATCCATTGAGCTCTGGCGGAGTTTATCTTCATCAATATGTTCGGCCAAAAAATCTCGAATGCCGCTGGTATCAATCCCGCGATTCTCCAGAATCCCCCGGACTCGGGCAACAATTTTACTGAGATTATTTCGGTCTATATCCAGATTGAAAATCTGCTGCAGTTCCTCGCTGGAAACATTGAAAATTCTCTCCGGTTCCAGGTTATACCAGATTTCCCGGGCCTCGGTAAAACTGCCCTGAGCTATCATAGCAGCATTGATTGCTCCTATAGAAGTCCCGGCTACACCTTCAATTGAAATTTCCAGCTCCTGCAGGGCCTGATAGGCACCTATTTGATAAGCACCCTTGGCTCCGCCTCCTTCCAGTACCAGTCCTGGCAAGACAACCACTCCTTTAGTTTGACTTCTTTGACATTTATTATATCCAGTAATATGGCAGCGTTGTCATTAGATTTAAACTTTTAACATTTATTATATCCCGATAATCTGAAAGCTTTATCATTTGTTATAAACCGTTTAATATTTATTATATCCCAT
>SLJX01000127.1 GCA_007134885.1 Halanaerobiaceae bacterium | reverse complement strand
TTACAGGGGGCCTTTCTAACCAGCTGTCCCACCAGACTTCTTGAGATCTTGGAAATATTCATTCTGCCGTGCCAGCCCAGCATCAGGAAATCCACCTGTTCATTTTTGATTGTATTGATAATTGTTCTGAACTTATTCCGGGAATATTTAACCCGGGGTTGAATCATCGTCCCGGTTTCGGCTGAAATTTTCTGAACCAGCTGGAATAATTCAGCCTGGGTCTCCTTTCTTTCTTGCATGAAACCCTCTCTTTCCTTTGCTGACCTTAGAGGCAGCTGCTCTGGAATTTCAATTATATTAAGCACAGATATCTCAGAATCTAATTCTGATCTATCCAGCAATTTATTACTTATATTTAGCAAAGGCCGACCGCTGGCTGGGTTGGCAACAGCAGTTAAAAGATGATAATGGGAAAACTCTCTTCTTTCTGCTGCTGGCACCTCTTTTCCCAGCGCCAGGGAAAGATTGTCCGGAGTCCTCACCAGCGAAAAATCCCTTTTCCAGTCAATTTCAGCAGATATACCTTTAACTGAAGTTTTATTCTTGCTATAAACAAAATACCAGGCCAGGCTGAGAACCAAAAGTGCTGCAGCCCCAATCTGAGCCGATCGCCCGGCCAGGAAAATTACACCCGCCGAAGAAACTGCCCCTATAATCTGAATATAAGGATAACCCGGAGCCATGTAACTTGGTCGGTAATTTTCAGGAGGATTTATCCTCAATCCTATCAGCGAGATATTAACCAGAGCATAATTGACCAGAGTTAAAACTCCGGCTGAACTGGATAGGGTTTCAACATCAGCAGCCAAAATCAAAACTATTGTAATCCCGCCGGTTAATAATATCGCCTTGGAGGGAGTATAATATTTCTCATGGATATCATTAAATAATTCCGGCAGAATTTTATCCCGTCCCATGGCAAAACTGATCCGGGAGGAAGCCAGCACAGAAGCATTAGCCGAAGAGGCGGTTGCCATAAGAGCGGCAAAAGTGACAGCCAGAGCCCCAAAACCACCGGCAAATACCCTGGCAGCTTCGACAATGGGTGCCTCCATATTGAGAACTCCCTCAAGAGGTAAAATACCAGCTGCTACCAGAATAACTGCCACATAAAGAAGGGTAGGTATGATAACCGAGCCAAAAAGAGCCCGGGGTAAATTCTTGCCGGGATTCTTAACCTCTTCAGCAACAGCCGCAATCTCTCCAAAACCAATAAAAGAAACAAAAACAAGAGCTGTAACCGGTAAAATTTCACCTCCGCCATAGGGGAAAAAGGGAGTTAAATTTCCCGGCTCAACATTTATTGCTCCCCAGATAACAAATCCCAAGAGAATTGCCATTAAAATCGCTGTTATTAGATTTTGAGTATTGCCGCTCTCCTTAACTCCTCGATAATTTATTGCAATAAATAACAGGCCAAAGATTAAGGCAATTGCTATGAAGTTGGCATTAAAGGGCAGAAGCAGAGCCAGGTATTCTCCAAAACCCTGTAGATAAAAAGCAACAGCAAAGCAGAGGCTCAACCAGAGAGCTACTCCGGCAATAGTTCCCCAGAATGCCCCCAGGGCCCGGGAGATGAAATAATACAATCCCCCGCTTTTGGGCATGCCGGTTGCTACTTCAGCTGTACTGGCAGCTGATATCAAAGCTATAATTCCGGCAATAACATAGGAAAAAACTGCAGCCGGCCCGGCATTACCAATAGCAAAACGAGGCAGAATAAATATGCCAGCGCCTATCATTACTCCAATGCCAATGGTTAATGCTTCAATTAAACCTAAATCTCTTGCCAGTTCGTCCTTTTGCTGCAACTGCTGTTGATCTCTTTCTTTATCATCAGACATTTAAATAACCTCCAGTGACTTGCAGAAGACGGGTTGTAGCAACCAGTGTTCTATTTCAGCAAATATAAGCAAATATAAGCAAATTTATATGAAAATATATCAGCATTACCATAATTCCGGACCATTTTTTTGCAAATTATCTCAGAAACTAACCTTAATAACTTCTCCCCAACCCATCAGCTAATACGGTATAACACTACAAATACATTACAACAGCACAGGTTCATTGCACAATTAATAGAAAACTAATAAGCTGTAATCTATCTCTTAAAATTATCATCAGCTCCCCTTGGAACTGCCATCAGCTGATCTTAAAATTATCACAAGCTCCTTTAAAGCTTACATCAGCCCTCTTTAAACTTGCATCAGTTCCCTCAGCTATTCTTAGAGCTGTCATCATCTCCTAAATTTGCTTCTTCAGATCTGTCATTAAACTGACTGGCTCTTTCAATATTATCCTGAGCCGGCTCATAAGCAGGATCTATATCCAGGGAAGCTCGATACATTTTCATGGCTTTTTCTTTGTCCCCTGTCATTTCAGCAATTACTCCCAGCAGATTAAAGGGTTCAGCATGGTCCTCTGCCATGATAATTGATCTTTTGAGAAAACTATGGGCAAGGTCGAATTTCCTTTCTTTAATAGCCTCTTGAGCTTTTTGAATTAAAGTTTTATAATCAGTTTCATCAAAGTCTTCGATGTCTTTTCTTGCCAGAATTTCAGTAACCTGTTCTTTAATTTCCCCGGGCTCGCAGGGTTTCCTCAAATAATCGACAGCTCCAAGTTTCATTGCCTTAACATTACTTTCGATGCTGCCATAACCTGTAATAATCAGTACCGGAGTCATAATATTTTCTTCTCTTATCTTTTCAAGCATTTCAATTCCCTCAATACCAGGAAGCTTTAAATCCAGCAAAATCAAGTCATATTCCTGCTCCTCAACTTTTTTCAATCCTGTCCTGGAATCATCTGCCGTATCTATTAAATAATTTCCTGTTTTCAGAGCATCCTTTAAAACCTTTCTCATCTCTGCTTCATCATCAATTATCAAAATATTTGCAGCCTGGTCAGTCATCTTTCTTTCCTCCCTTTCCTGGTCGTGGTCGGTACCGGTCGTGGTCGATACCGGTCGCCGGTCGTGGTCGGTACCGGGTTCCTCGCCTTTTTCCCGGCTTTCCCGCTGTTTTTCGACATTTTCTTAACTCTCTCTCAAAATTTCCAGTTGATCATTCTTGCCTATTATAACCAGAATAGCCCTTCCAGTATTTTGTCCTCACCTCCAGGGGCCAGATTGATGCTTTCACCCCTTTTAATGGCCATTACATTAACATTGAACCGGGATCGCAAATTAATATCCTGCAAAGTTCTCCCCAGCATGGTTTCAGGAGCAAGCATTTCAATAATACTGTGATCGGGGGTAAATTCTATATAATCCAGCATATTGGTAGAGATTAAATGCTGGGCCACCCTTTCCCCCATATCTCTTTCAGGATGCACCACCATATCTGCCCCCACTTTACTTAAAATCTTGCCATGCATATTGTTAACTGCCTTGGCAACCACCTTGGGTACACCCAATTCTTTAAGAATTAAAGTACACATTATACTGGAGTGAATATCATTTCCTATGCTGACTATTGCCACATCAAAATTACTTACCCCTAAAGATTCCAGAACCTCAGATTCGCTGCCATCCGCTTCAACAACATGGGAAACCACCCCGGAAATCTTATCCACCCGATCCTCAGAAATATCTATTCCCAGTACTTCATTTCCTTTTTGTACCAGAGTTTTTGCCACACTGAAACCAAATCTCCCCAGTCCAATCACAATAAACTGCTTCACCGTCAGTCCTCCTCATAATCATGGCTAAATATAATTATCCCTTGTGATTATCCTTTGTATGATTATCCCTTGATAATATCCATATTATTCCGGGAGTGATTATCGGCACTATTATTACATTCATCACCAGCTTCTGAATCCACTGCAAGTTTATCTTCTATAAGTTTATCTTCTATTTCCTCCATCTTTTCATAAAGATCCCTGTGCTCTTTCAGCAGTTTCTCCTGCTGGTTTTCCAGTTTCAGCAAATTATTGTAAAGCCTTATATACCGGTTTTTAATTTTACTGATAAAATTGCTAACCTTAGTAGAACTTATTAAAATCAGGAAAAGCACCAGCGCTAAAATTATCAAATAATTAATGTCACTCATATCACCATTAATCATTTTAAAATTCATCTCCTTTCCTGTTCAGCAGCTTCAGGGGGACCGGTTAAATAAAAAAGCACATAAAAACAAAAAAACTGCAGAGAAGGTCTCTGCAGCAACATATGCTGGGTTTCGCCCGTAAATTATGAAACAGCTCCAGACAGCTGACTTAATATCAACCAGCCGCCAGCAAAAAAACCAAAAACAACCAGGAGCTAACTAATTAAACAGCCAGCCATCCCTCAATTGCAAAGCTAACCGCCAGACAATCACCAGACAGCCAGCAGACAACCTCAGAAATCCCAGGCAGGTTAAAAAACCCACCCAAGCCTCCTCAGGCAGCCTAAACCTAATGCACAGCTGTCTTAATTAGCTGCCTAATTAGACATAATTCAGGCGCAAACCAGGCCTTCCCCTCTTACCTGCTGATGGAGTTAGCTGTCGGGTTCGGGCCAGGGGAAATATTAGCCCTACAAATTTAGCCGAATCCCACTAATCAGAAAAGCTAAATCTGATTCACCCCAAAAAATTGGGTCCCCCACTCCTGCTATTGCAGGATTAAGCAGCTTAATTTGCTTTTATTATACTCCTGCCACTTTAATTTGTCAAATCCAGAGGAGGCAAAGTTTGAGTCAAGCAAATGTGGCGGCGGGGGCAAATCTGGTCGGTACCGGGTTCCTCGCCTTTTTCCCAGCTTTCCCGCTGTTTTTCGACAAACAAAAAGCAACAAGAAGCAAATCCCAAATTCCCCCTAAAAAATTTAACAAAAAAACATTTATCCTGCCTCTTCACAACTACCCTCTGTCCTTTCCACTTTCTCCATTCACACCTGAATCCTTCACACCTAACCTCTTCCCTTGCCCCCCTTTCACCTGCCCCCTGCCATTACCCTTTCCCCACTCTGCAAACAATTTCAACACCTGCCAGTTATTCTCCTGCAATAACACCCATTCCCGGTCCCCCGCAATCCTCCTCAATCCTCCTTGTTCTCCCTTCTGACAGGATAGACACTCTCCAGGGTTAAATTTTCATTCTGCCGGATCTTCTCGCAAAACTTCTTCGCTTCTCCCCGGCCAACTGTTCTGGCAATCAAAACAAAGAAATCCTTCTGCTCAAAATCATCTTTAATGAAATCATCTTTAAACAGTTTAATTTCCAGCTGCTGCTGCCTGATAAACTCTTCCAGATTTTGACGCGAAAATTCTCTTCCCTCTGCTGAAATTCGTAAATAATAATCAGAGCAGGAAAAGCAAATACTTCTATCTAAATCATTATCTTCAACAGACACATCTGAGCCGGCGGTCTTTTTATAAATTTTCTGCTGCTGCCCCGGGTTCACGGGCTTTTGCCTGCCTCCGGCTAACAAGTTTAAAGACTTTGGCCCGCCTCCTGCAAAAAAGTTTACAGACTTATACCTGTCTCCAGCACATTCAACAATTTTAATTATATCTGAAATTACCGAACCGGCAGTGGGGAGACTCCCTGCTCCTGGACCGGCTAAAAAGACATCACCCGTATATTCTCCTTTAATTTGAATGGCATTTTCCTCATTCTCAATCCCGGCCAGTGCTTGATTTTTTGGTATCATAGCAGGCTGAACGCTTAATGAAAGATTTCCCCCCGTTTTATCAGCCTGACAGAGCAGCTTGCAGCTGTATCCCAGTTTATCAGCAACTTTTATATCCAGCGAACTGATATCTGTTATACCCTGCACCTGAATTTTCTGCCAGTCTATCCAGAGGCCAAAGGCAAGGGAAGACAGGATAGCCAGCTTGTAGGCTGAATCTTGCCCGCTGATATCACCGTTGGGATCCGACTCGGCATAACCCAGTTCCTGGGCCTGTTCCAGGGCCTGAGCAAATTCCAGCCCCTCCTTCATCCGGGTTAAAATATAATTGGTAGTCCCGTTTAAAATACCGGAAATTTGCCTGATATTATCCCCGGCCAGCTTATCTTCCAGGGCGCTTATTACGGGAATACCTCCGCCAGCACTGGCTGAAAAGAGAAGATTCACATTATGCTCGTCTGCTTTCTGCAGCAGTTTATCCCCGTAGCGGGCTATGAGATTTTTGTTGGCAGTGACCACATCTTTACTTTCCTGGAAAGCCTGCATTATATAATCCCGGGCCGGAGTTATCCCGCCGATGAGTTCCACAATTATATCAAGCTCCCGATCCTCTATAAGCTCCCGGGGATCTGTAGTCAGCACTTCTCTCCCGACATCAACCTCCCTGTTTTTGGTAATATCCTGGATTAACACTTTTTTGATCTGCAAAAATTTTGCCGCTCCGACTTCTGAGTTATTACCTTCAAGCAGTTCCCAGACTCCGGAGCCTACTGTTCCAAGCCCCATCAGCCCAATATTGATAGGATTACTCATAAATATTATCTCCTCTCTTAATTAAATGGCAGTTTCTATCTCTCTACAGGTTCTTTCATAGGTCTTCTGACATTACCTTTAGCAAAGCTTATATAAAAAATTATTACATATATTACATATAGAATAAAAAATCCTCTTCCTGAATATGGAAGAGGTGTAAGAAGTTACACCGCTTATCTCTCAGGAAAATTCTGCAGGATTTAGCACCAAGCAAAAAATTGCCGGTTGCCGGGTTTCACAGGGCCAGTCCCTCCACCACTCTTGATAAGCAAATAGTATTAATTTTAAGTAATCCTATCATTTTTATTAGTTTCTGTCAAGTAATCGCTATTTTAAAATACCCACTATGTCCACTTTCTCCAACCCAATATAACAGCAGCTAACAACTATATTTCTCCTAAATTACAGCAACTAAAGTTAGCTAACAACTATTAAGCTTCCAAATCACAACAACTAAAGCCAGCTTATAACTATTATATCCAGAAATTACAATAACTAAAGCCAGTCAAAAACTATTGCAGCTCTATATAACAGCAGCTAAAACTACTAAATGTCTAAAACACGAACTAAACTCAGTTAACACCAATTTAAGCCCCACTAATTTAAGCTCCATTTAAGCATCATCAATTCAAGCCCCACATGACAGCATAAAAAAGCCAACAATTATTGCAGTACCAGTTTATCCCTGAAGAGCTGCCCCAAATAGCAGCCACTAATAAAACCACACAAGACAATCCCTAACCCAGGTCCAGCCGCTCTATTTACACTTTTAACTTTCCTTTTTTCTCATCTTCTCTTCCAACCCTCTAACCACCCCGGCACCCGACACTCGCATTAACCACCCCGGCACCCGGCACTCATGGTAACCACACCGATCCCGGCACTCAGTCCCGCCCGGCACCCGGCCGCCAGTATTTTCCCCCTTAGTTTTCCTCTTCTCTCATCATCTCCACAAACTCTTCCGCTAATTCAGGATCAAACTGGCCCCCGGCACATCTGCTAATTTCAGCTAAAGCCTCTTCTTTAGAGACAGCCTGCTGATAGGGCCTGCCGGATGTCATCACATCATAGGCATCCACAATGGTTAAAATCCTGGCTAAATATGGTATTTCCTCACTCTTAAGCCCCCGGGGATAACCATCTCCGTCCCAGCGTTCATGATGGGCCAGTATCTCCTCAGCAACCCCGGCAAATTCTTCCGAGGCTAAAGCTATTTTATAGCCCCTCTGCGGATGGTTTCTGATTTTCTCCCATTCTTCCTCTGTTAAATTTCCAGGTTTAGTCAGTATTTCTTCTGGAATAGAAGTCTTGCCAATATCGTGCAGGTTGGCAAGCAGTGATAATTTATCTAATTCTGAATTGGTTAATCCCACTTTTTCTCCTAAATCATGCGCTAGTTTAATCATTCTCTGCGTATGTTCTTTAGTTTCCTCACTTTTTGCTCCCAGAGCATTAAGTATGCTTTCAATTATTTTATTTTTTGCACTCCGGCTGCTTGTCAATTTATTTTGCAGCATGTTGTCATCAGCCTTTGTCAGCACATCATCTATACTCTCTTCTCTCTCATTTTTTGTGGCAATTCCCGTTCCTAAAGAAACCGGCGGCTCATCTTCTGCTATTTCCTCACAACCCTCCTGAATTCGCCGGGAAATTTTATGCGCCATTTCATTGCTGGTTTTGGGCAGTAATATCACAAATTCATCACCACCATATCTGGCTATTATATCCTCCTCCCGCAGAGCATTCTGCAAAATTTTAGCTGTTTTTATTAACAGTTCATCGCCCTTTTTGTGCCCGAGGCTGTCATTGATAATTTTCAAACCATTTACATCAGCCATAATTAAGCTGATTGGAAGCTGTCGTTTTGTATCCAGTCTGTCCTTCTCTTCTTCAAAAAATCTCCGGTTATAAAGACCTGTAAGTTCGTCATGAAAAGACTTGAATTTTATTTCTTCCTGGGCATAAATCCTGTCTAAAGTTGTTGCGGTATGGGCAACCAGCAGCTCCGCTAATTTCAAATCCTCCCGGTCATAAGCACCTTTTTCGGTAGCAACTGCCTGGAAAACTCCATACTCTCCAATGGGCACACTAATACCTGACTCATAGGTGCTTTTGATTGGCTTGGCTTCCTGTTCCCTGGCAATATTATCCACAATGATACTTTCCCCTTCCCGGAAGGTTTTGGCTGATATACTTCTCTCCCCAATCGGCCTGGGCTTAATTATTTTATTCACTTCAGCAGAATAAGCCCGGGGAATAAGCATTTCATTCTCAACCAGCCGCACAATACAGAATTCAAAATTAAAAAGATTTTCTGCAGTTTCCAGGGTAATCTGGCAGACCTCCTCTTCGGAAGTTTGTTTTTCAAGTTTATAAGCAACCTCATGCAGTTTTTCCATTCTATATTTTTGTTCCTCTAATTTTTTCTCTTTCCTTTTCCTTTCCGTAATATCCTGAGCAAAAGCAAACTCATATTTCTTCCCATCATATTTTAAATAAATGCTGGTTACCTGCACCGGAATAATGTCGCCATCCCTGGTCCTGTGCCGGGTTTCAATTGTTTTTAACTTATTTTCTCTTAATTGCTTCCAGTATTCCTCTCTATCCCCCTGGCAAAAGTCAGGATCAATATCAGATACCCTTTTACCAATCAGTTCTTCCCGGCTGTAATTAAGTTTTTCACAGGCTGTTTTATTTACATACTCAAGTTCACCTTCCGGGGTAATCCAGAAAACAGCCATGGCAGCATTCTCAATGATCGGTACCGGGTTCCCCGACTTTTTCAATTGTTTTTTGCTATTTTTCGACATTGCTCCTCCTGAATTCATAAAATAACTTCTCCCTTCTCCTGACAATATTCCCTCAACTTCCCCCTCTTTTTCTCCTAATAATAAATAAGCTGTCCACTTATTAATTTACCAGAAAAATGAAACTAAATCAAATTTATAAAATAATTGCAGTTAAAACATCAAATCCCTGGAATCCTTAGTTTTGGTTCTTGATATATGTTTACCTGGAGAATAAAAACTTATTGCCAATATTTTTCCAGCCAAAAAGGAAGAGCTTCACCCTGTCTCGAAGTTTATAAAAAACCCAGATCTGTATTATCAATCGGATCAGCGGAGGGATATTATGTTTTTAGGAGGGATATTATGTTTTTAATTAATCTGGGCACCGGTCTTATAATGATTCTGGGTCTGGCAATAACACTTTCATCGGATAATTTGAGGTTTTGGCCCCTAAATGGATCACGGATAAAACAAATTGTGGTTTGGTTTTTAATTATCCTGTATTATTTTTCTCTGATAATGTTTTTGAGAGATTCATTTCAGTCTGTAATGAATTTAGAACTGCTTAACTGGTTGGGAGTTTTCCTGTTTATCGTCGGAGTCGGGTTTTGTTTGTGGGCTATTTTCCTGCTCCGAATCTCTCGAACTTTTGGTCTAAAAGGAGAATTATATACAGAAGGCCCATATAAACTATGCCGCAATCCTCAATGTACGGGGTTAATTGCTGCTTCACTCGGCGCTGTTTTGATCACATTTAATCTTGCAGTGATTCTTCTAATGATGATTCACATAGTTTATTTAATACTAACGGTATTTACAGAAGAGAGCTGGCTAAAAGAGCAGTATGGAAAAAGTTACGAAGATTACCGGGAAGAAGTCCCCCGGAGGTTTATTCCCTAATTGGTGGTACCGTTGGTGGCATAATTGGTGGTACCGGGTTCCCTGACTTTTTTCAATATTATCTGCTATTTTTCGACATTCAGCAAATCTAAAATGCAAAAAAAATTCATCCAGATAATAAAAAATACTTTCACCTACCATTCGTTCTTTTCAAGCCCCTCACAGCAACATAATCAAAGATCAAATCCCCTTAAAGACAAATCCCCTTAAAAAACAGCAGCTCCCAATGCTCCCTTATCTCCTCAATCTCCCTCATTCTTCTCCTGCTCCAGCAGCCTCAACTCCTGCTCCATTTCTCTGTTAATAACCAGAGACAGGAAAGCCCTAAGCACAATAATTGCACCTACTATATAGAGCTCGCTAACATCCCTGATAAAAATTGTCTTGAGAATCTCTGCTCCCAGATAAAACTCCAACCCCAGGGCCAGCCCCCGGGTCAGTTTCATCCTGATGGCTGTCGAAGACAGTGAATATTTTAAAAAGATGTAGTGATAAAAAATTCTGATAGCTGCACTGACAATAACCAGGGCTCCCAGCAGTTCCAGAATCAAAATAAAAATACGGGAAAAATCAAATAGTATCTCTTCCAGAAATAAAAGCATTTTTACCTCTCCTTTCCAAAAACCAGATCCTCTTCTAAAACTTGATTCCCTTCAACCCCTTGGCTCTCTTCAGAACCTGGAACAAAGCTAAATTTTTGCCCAAAATATCAAGCAAAATAATTACCCGCACCCAGTTTCAAAATAACTCTAGAACAAAATATTTTCCCGGCTAACATACAAGCAAAACCATCACAACCAGGTAACATCAAAATGCTCCAGCCAAATCAAAATAATCTCCTGAATGTAAATCAGGACAATTTTCCGGCTAAATTACGATAACTCTCCAGCCAAAAAACAAGGAAAACCACCAGCAATGAATAATATATAGTAATAAGTTGGCTTAACTGCGAAAAGTCCTTTTGGTGAAAATTTGTTTGATAGGATCCTTTTCATACCAGGGATTATAGTTTTAAAATCTGACGATATCGACTTTATATAGTGCAATCATACAATTGCATTTCTAAAGTATAACTTAAGCTTTATATCATTTAATTAATTTCACAATCTATACTGCTGCCCTGACAGCAAACTCGCCCCAGGAATTAACCAAAAATTTATACTCCCTGCACAGCTCGCTCCAACGCAATACTCTCACAACTCTAGCTCAACAAGCGACAACATTAATATTCTCCAGAAGGTGATAGCATTGGATTCCCTGCTAATAATCGGAGTTATCTTAACCACAGGCTATCTGGGCGGTGAGCTGGCCAGAAAATTCAAGCTGCCCTCAGTAACCGGCTATATCATAACAGGTTTAATCCTGGGCCCCTCCCTGCTTGATATAATCAGTTCCCCCCTGCTGCAGACATTGCAGCCCGTGAACGATTTCGCCCTGGGTTTAATCGGCCTCTCCATCGGCGGAGAGCTGAAATACCGCTTTCTCCAGCGCAACTGGGAAAATTTCAGCCTGATTTTTCTGGGAGAAAGCCTGCTGACATTTTTCCTGGTATTTATCTCAATCTACCTCATCTCGGAAAACTTCCCCCTGGCTGTGATGCTCGGGGTGCTCTCCCTGGCCACCGCCCCTTCCAGCATTCTGGGAGTAATTAATGATAGAAATACCAGGGGTGTCTTTCCCAGAATCTTAATGTCAATTGTGGCCCTGGATAACTTTTTCTGCATCCTGGTTTTTTCAGTCACGACCACTATTTTAAATATCTTTTATTACCAGCAGATCTCAGCAGCCGGCTTCTGGAGCTACCTGGGTCAGGAAGTTTTCCTGGGAATCATTCTGGGGATCGTTCTGGGGTACTGCACAATTCTGGTTATTGAACGCATCCCGGAACAGAGAAAATCCCAGGTTCTCCTGATTGCTATTATCTTTTTTGCAGTCGGTCTCCCCCGCCAGTTTGACATTTCCTATCTTCTGGTAACTCTGCTGCTCGGCGCCCTGGTGGTCAATCTGACCTCCCATTACCGCAAATTCTACCAGGCCCTCCATTCGATCGACACCCCGATACTTATCCTCTTTTTGACCCTGGCCGGGGCTAAACTCCAGCTTGATATCCTGCCGGCGGTGGGAATTCTGGGTATTGCCTATATCGTCGCCCGGCTGAGCGGAAAAATACTGGGTGCCAGGCTCGGAGCAGCAAGCTGCTACCTGCTTCCCGCAGCCTGCCAGAACATTTCTCCCCTTCACCGCAAATACATTGGAATGGCCTTAACCCCCCAGGCGGGAGTAGCAATCGGACTCTCCCTACTGGCCGAACAGAAATTACCCCTGCAGGCTGGGGTGGTCTCAACCCTGATACTGGGTTCGATAATATTCTTCGAGCTGATCGGACCGGTGCTGGTTGACCGGGCTCTGGTAAAAACAGGCTCTGTCAGAGAGCCAGAGTGAAAGCCGGACAATAAACCACCTCAAGCTCGAAAGACAAAATGAAATTATTAAGGAACATCAGAGTGAAAACCCAACAATAAACCACTTTAAACCCCGATCAAATCAACAGGAACGGCAGAACAGCTGGCGAAAACCTGACTTCCAGAAAATCTTAAGAGAGCCTTATGACAGTCTTATTACAGTCTTATGACAGTCTTATAGCAGTATTAAAAAACCGGAAAATTTCCTCGGCAGGTTAATTGAACACTTCCTTTCATCGAGTGCGGGTCTATCATTAGTAATGTCAAACGTCAAAAGATTCAGGAAAAACTGGGTTAAGAACAAAAAGCAGTCAGCAAATTAAAAAAGAATTGCAAAAAATTGGAACATCCTTAAGTTCAATGGCTTATAACAATAGCATAAGATTTATGATGACGGGATTTGATGAGAATCTGGAAGAATCGCTTCAGATA
>SLJX01000146.1 GCA_007134885.1 Halanaerobiaceae bacterium | reverse complement strand
TCATCCCGGAAGGGATAATTGATGTAATACAATTTGCCCTCAGTTTCTTTATGCTCAACCTCAATATCAGAAAGGGTGGTGGCACAGCTGGGGCACCAGTTTACAATATAGTCACCCTGATAGATAAGACCCTCTTCATAGAGGCGGACAAAAACCTCTGTTACCGCCTGAGAGCAGCCTTCATCAAGGGTAAATCTTTCCCGGTTCCAGTCACAGGAAGCCCCCAGATGACGGATCTGACTGGTGATTCTATCGCCATACTCTTCCTTCCAGTCCCAGGCTCTTTCCAGAAAACCCTCCCGTCCAACTTCCTCTTTGGTCAGGCCCTCCTCTTCTCTTAATTTCTCCACAACCTTAACCTCGGTGGCAATACTGGCATGGTCGGTACCGGGAAGCCAGAGGGTATTAAAACCCTGCATTCTCCGCCAGCGAATAATGATATCCTGCAGGGTATTATCCATGGCATGGCCGATATGCAGCTCTCCGGTTATATTGGGGGGAGGCATCATAATGGTAAAGGACTGCCCCTCCCCATCTTCCGGAGGTGAGAACAGGTCATTTTCTTTCCAGTACTGATACCACTTAGCTTCAACCCGATCTGGATCGTAGGTCTTGTCAAGTTGATCTCCCATTGTCATAACCCCTTTCCTTTAAATTTTCTAATTTCTTAATAATTTTCCAATTCATTTCTAAGATTTTTAGACTTCTCTGAAAAATTCTCCCGACTTTTCTTGATAATTTTAATTTTTGAAACTTTAACTTAACCTCATAAAACATTTCAAAATTTCATTTCACTTTTAACCTAATTAAATATAAACCATAAGATATATCCCTATTATATTCTAACTTTAAATCCAGGTTTCAATACTAAAAAATAAGCTTTACTAAAAAAATAAAAAACCTCTGCATCCCTGGCAGGGACGAAGAGGTTAATTTCCGCGGTACCACCCATTTTCCTGGCTGAAAAATCAGCCGGCTGCTCCTGACCCTGTAACGGAGGCTTCCGTTTCAAATTACCAGCTTAAATCAGTCAAAAAAATTAAAGTTCCTTGACTGGCTGATTTGAAAAGCTCCAGGGCGACCTTCATCTGCTGAAACTGCTGGAAAGCTTTTCAGCCGGAGAGCTCCCCTCTCTCTAAGCTTTCAGCAGATTACTCCTCCCCTTCCTGGCTTCTCTGATTTTTTTTAATTCTTGTACTTTTATTAATTCTTGTACCTAGATAATTATATCATATTACCCCTTGCTGTCAAGTCTGAGCAGATAATTTTATCCCATCTGTTTTCCTATTTGTTCTGCAAAATTAATTTGAAGGTTTTTATTGGGGTTAAAACCTGCCCTTAAATATTCAAAGCCAGGCTGTTAATCACCAAATTATATATATCCTCATACTCATAAAAAACCTCCTGTTCCGCAGTCAGGGTTACAATATAAGCCAGTTCAGCTTCAATCATTATAGCCTGACGCCAGGTAAGGCTATAATCTCCTGCTTCATCTTCAGCAATTCCTGAATAGGTTAATTCCACTCCTATCCTGCCATCAACCATAACTTCTTTCCGTTCAACCAGGGTAAAATCCTCCAGCATATTTTCAACCTGAATTAATACCAGGTCGGCATATTCTTCTATTGATATATCCTGCCGCAGTTCTTCAGCCATAACATTTATGTTGCTGGTAAATTCATTAACAGTAACCTCTTCAGGAGCCAGGAGAACAAATTCCAGAATCATACCCTGGGGAACTTCTTCCTGGCTGATCCAGTCAGCTGGATATTCCAGAGAGAAATAGTCCCCTTCAAAGGTATTCTGAGCCTGAAGATTTGCTGGATAAACTGCCAAGAATACCAGCAGCAAGATTGCTAAAATCAAACCAAACAATAAATTATTTTTTCTAACAGACATCCCGGTTACTCTCCTTCCTGGAATAATGAATCCCACTTTGCTCTCTTCCCTCGCTTTTACCTGATTATATAATATAACCTGAACTGCTGCAAGCTTACAAACTTATAGTAACAAACAAGATCCCTGATAAATTTATCCTGAAAATCTATAATTGTGCAAATTATTCAAATATATAATTGATTTATTATATCAAACAAAAAATCGACACTTTTCCCTGAATAATCTGAAATAAGCAGGAGATTATTTATATTTGCAGAATTATAATAATAAAGTTATACAAGTTAAGGAGTTGTTGCCTGTGCTGACCATCTTTTATATGACTTTCTATACCCTGGGTTTCAGCCTTTCCCTGCTCATAGGCTTAACTATCTTTGATTTAAAAAAAAGCTTTCCTAAAATAGTAGCTGTGGGATTCTTCCAGGCTTCAATTGCCAGGTTGATTTATCACTTCAACACTCCTGTTTTGCTGATGTTAATACTAGCCTTTCTTAATATGTTTATTCTGGTCCGGCTTATCTTAAATTTCAATTTGATTACTTCCAGCCTGGTTGTCATTAAAACTGTTATTCTTTTTCTTCCCATAGAAATGATAACTCTGGCAGTCTTCATCCATAATTTTAATATGAGTTTCAGCCAGGTGCTGACAACCCCGGCGCTGGCTTTCTCGTCCATTATAATGCTGACCCTGCTGCTGTTAACTGTCTATTACATTGTCCGGAAAAAAGATATTAAAATGCTGCCTCTTAAGTTAAGGTTTATTGAGACAGAAATTGAAAATAAGTCCCGCATCTGGGTTCTGATAGCCCTGGCTACAGAAAATCTCATTATAATTTATTACATAATTTACAGTTTTGTGCTTTCCCCACCCCTACCAGCTTTTGCCCCCTACATGGTAACCCTTGCCCTGATTTTATCACTGCTTGGCTTTATCTTGGATGCCATCCTCTGCCGTTTCGTTGAAAATGAAATTGACCTCTCGCTGGCAAGAGAAAAGGTCGATAACCTTTCTAACCTCAATCAGGCCCTGCAGTATCAGCAGCACGATTTTAAACATAATCTCCAGGTGATCTCATCACTGGTACAAATGGAGAAATACAATAGGCTGGACAGATATATCAGATGCCTGTCCGACGAGCTGCAGCAGCTGGATTTTGTCACCAGCACCGGTCAGGAAGCCTTAAACGGCCTGCTCTATTACAAGATATCACAGGCCGATCAGCAAAATATTGACCTGGAAATTAATATTCAGGATAAACTGGCAAATCCAGCTCTGAATGCCAACCAGCTCTGCCGGGTTATCGGAAATCTCATTGATAATGCCATTGAGTATCTTCAGGAGTTTCAGGAGAGAAATAAGATAATCTCCCTTGAGATAAAGAAACAGAGGAATGAATATCTGGTGATAATGGAAAATCCGCTGCTGGACCAGAAAAGCTTGCCGGAAAATATTAATGAAATAGCAAAGCCCGGTTATACTACCAGAAAGGGCAGTCAGGGTCTGGGGCTGGCTATAACCAGAGAAATTATTACCAGTAAGGGGGGCGATTTAACCATTGAAACCACCGAAGATAATAAAATACGCTTTGAGCTCGCCATTCCTGAGGCAGCATCCTGAAGTTCAGCCTTCTCATTATAAGGCAGCAAAATAGGGGCAGCTGAATCAACAGCTGCCCCGGAATATCTCAAAAAAGTTATATTCCATTCTGTTATTTTTCTTTCCAGCACTTTTCATTACTTTTAAGAATTAACTTCCCATTTAAAAATTAATTTCCTTCAGCATTAATCTTCCGGACTTTTTTCCTGAAGTTACCTTTTATGGATTATTTTCTCATCGTCCTGATATTCCAATTCTTCTGCCTTTATCCCTCGCTGGCACAGCTTATTGTGATGCAGAGGACGGGAAATTTTTTCCCAGTTTTGAGATTTATCCTTAAGTTCTGCTGCAATATCCGGCCTGAAGAGATCATCAGCACCTTCATGGGTTGGCCTGGCTCCCGTTGCCTTCACCATTTTTTCCAGCTGTCTCGGCACATCAATTATCGGACAGGGCCGATAGAGATTATCGCTGAAGGGAATCCTTTCTTGATATTCCCGGAAGAAGGGGTTCTTTAGAACCTCTTCCAGGGGCTTATCTTTGATATTATCCACTGCAAAATGGACAAAAGCGCAGGGTTCAACATCTCCATTGGCATTAATGTGGAAATATCTTTCTCCTCCAGCAATACAGCCTCCGGTCAGATGACCGTCATTCCAGAAATCAATCATAAACAGGGGATAGTTCCAGCGCAATTCAGGAATTCTTTCCACCAGTCCCTTCCTCTGCTCTGGGGTCAGCATCATGTCAAGATCCGGATCACTGCCGATCGGGACATAATGAAACAGCCAGGTATAAAATACACCCTTGTCTATCAGCCTCTTAATCAGCTCATCGCTTTCCAGCAGAAGATCACAATTCTGCCTGGTTACAGTAATGCTGCTGCCAAAAAGAACCCCTCTTTCCTTCAGCAGCTCCATGGCTCTTTCCACCTTTTCTGTGATGCCCTCTCCCCTTCTGCTGTCAGTTTCTCCGGTAAAGCCCTCAAGACTGATGCAGGGGCTGATGTTACCTGCCTCGAGAAATTTATCTGCCATCTCTTCATCTATCAGAGTTCCGTTAGTATACATCATAAAAACACAATCCTGATGCTTGTTAAATATATCAAAGAGATGGGGATAAACCGTGGGCTCACCACCGGACAGGACAAAAAAATAAATGCCCAAATCTTTAGCTTCACTTACTATTCTATCTATGGTTTCAAAATCCATAGTATGAGATTTTTCATACTTGCCGGCCCAGCAGCCCTGGCAGTTTAAGTTGCAGGCACTGGTGGGGTCAAAGAGAATCGTATAGGGGACATTAGCTCCTATTTCTTCGCCCTTATCCTTCCGGTAGGGGGTTCCCAGCAGGGTGGCATTTACAAAAAACAGTGTTACCAGGGTTTCCTGGTAGGCTGGATCCAGTTCCTGAAAACGATCAGTATACTCATAAACAACCGGATTTTCTTCCATAACTTCAGCAAAATTGTCCAGGCCGGCCTTATAATCTTCAGACCTGGTGATCATGCGGGCCAGATTAACCAGCCGGGGCAGATTTTTCGCCGGATCCTTCAGTGCATAATCAAGCCCCTTCTGAACCGCCTTCTCCACTGCCAGTTTTTTGGCAAATCCTAATTTATCATTCATTGTGCTCCCCCCTTTTTGGAATTAAAAAGTACAAACAGCTAGTAACGTGAAAACAGACAGACAGCTCTCAAACAGCAATAAATATCAATAACTATCAATAATAAAATTAATTTCTACACCTATATTGTATCAACTGTCCAGCAGGGTGTCAATATATTCTATCTTTTGCTTAAATATGTAGATTAAAGGTTCAGCCGATAGCGAAGATGATACCAGATAATGCCTATCATTTCATGAAAGGAACGGGTAGAGGTTCTCAGTCCAGAAACTTGAGGCAGCCAGGCTTTAATTCCTTCAGGACGATCATGGGAAATAAACTCAGCAGGAACCAGAGTTAAATCTGCAAAATACCGGGCAAACTCTCTCTCGGTTCGCAGCAGATGCCAGGCTGAGGTTACCACTGCCAGATTGCTGTCCGATGAAACTTCTGGCAGTTCCAGCAGTTCGGTGGGATGTTCCCTGGTATTGCCGGAATGGGGTTCCAGCAGTATCGCTTCTTCAGCAGTTCCCATATCTAAAGCCAGCTCTTTCATCAGTTCTGTCATTCTCTCAGGGGTATCTCCTGCAAGGGCGCCCTGTAAAACCAGGTAATCAGCCTGACTTACTTGAAAATACTTAACGCCGCGAATCACCCGATGAGCTGAAGCTTCCCCTAGAATATCAAGCTCAGGCTCAGGTCCTTCCTGAATACCTCCGCTTAAAACAGCAACCACCTCAACTTCCTGCTCGGGTATTAGCAGGCTGCTATCCCGGAAGGGTTCTTCCAGTATTCCGGCAATTTTGAGAGAAATAACAGGAGTGCTGACCACCCAGAGAACAAGAGCTAAGATGAACACCAGAAAGAGCAACGATTTTTTTGAAGATTCGGTAGAGGATTCTTTGTCTGTCCTCAGCAGAATAATCAGGCTTATCAGCAGTACAGCAGATAACATCAGAAACAGCGGAGAGAGAATAATTTTAGCCATACAATCACCTTAACTCCTTCAGATTTTCTACCTGGGAAATACCCAGGCCGGGAACCCGGGGAAGTTCAATCTGAGGCCCCTGATAAGTGATACCTCCCTGAACCGGATTCTCAGCCAGCAGCAGGGGAGCATCAAGGTCAAGCCTGGTTATATTGCGGCGGGCTCCGGCCAGCTGGGCAGCAGCGGTTATGGCGATTTTGCTTTCCAGCATGCAGCCCAGCATACACTCAATTCCTGCCGCTTCTGCCACAGAATTAATCATCAGAGCCCGGGAAAGACCCCCCGATTTCATTAACTTGATATTGAAAAGATCACAGCATTCTTCTTTAATTAATCTGATGGCATCCCGGGGCGAAAACAGGCTCTCATCAGCCATAATCGGGGTAAGAACATTATCTTTTACATACTTCATACCGGCAAAATCCTCTGCCAGTACGGGTTGTTCAACCAGTTCAATATCCAGCCCCAGCTCCTCCATTTCTCTGATAATTTTAACCGCTTCTTTGGGCTGCCAGCCCTGATTGGCATCCAGCCGGATATTAATTTCGGAACCAACAGCGGATCTAACCGTCTTGACCCTTTCCAGATCTTCCAGCAGATCTTTTCCAACTTTCAATTTCAGGGTAGGAAAACCGGCCTCCACTGCTTTCCTGGCATCCTTTTCCATCTCATCGACCCCGGCCACACTGACAGTCATATCAGTCTGTAGTTTATTTTGATAACCCCCTAAAAACTGATAAACCGGAACTCCCAGCTGCTGACCAAAAAGATCATAAACCGCCATTTCCACTGCAGCTTTAGCATTGGTGTTGCCGGCACCTGAATCCTGAACTAATGAGGTTATCTTTTCCAGGCTCCCGGGATCTTCTCCAAGGAGGATAGGCTTCAAACAGTTTTCAATATAACCCCGAATTGAAGCATTGCTATCTCCCGTAATCACTTCAGTGGGAGAACCCTCTCCCCAACCAGCCCTACCATCATCAGCAACAATTCTGACAACCGTGTTTCTTGCCTCTTTTACTGTATGCAGTGAGGTGCTGAAGGGTTTCTTCAGGGGAATTTCCAGCTGAAACAGTTCAATATCTTTAATTTTCATTATATGCCTCCGTTCTTGTATTAATAGCTTCTTTCTTGTCTTCTTTCTCTTGTCTTCTTTCTTGTATTAATAGCTTCTGTTGCATTATTAATCCCTGCATCCTCTATTATAGTTATAATTATAGCCCTGACCCCTAATTCCTTTCTCAAATTGTCTAAAACCCCGATAAACAGCAAAATAAATCTTCAGTTTCATTTTTTTTGCTGAAAACTATTCACATTTGGTTAAAAATATTGTATAGTAGAAAAAGAAGGTAATCTAAAAGCTACGGAGGGGGCATCCTGTAAAAGGAGCCTTACTACCGGCAGTCAGAGATTTCCTTAAAAATTAATCATCTCAAGCTTTCACCTGGATCCCGAAAGCGGGACCGGGATGAAGGGAGGATAAAATGCAAACTTTAAGTTCTACCGGAAGAGAGTGGGAATTTACCACCAGACGCATTGTGGTGTCAGGCATGCTGGGTGCAATTTCTATTGTTCTGGGGTCTACCGGCCTGGGATTCATCCCGGTACCCACCCCCGCTGCTCATGCTACTATCATGCATGTCCCGGCAATTTTAGGCGGAGTAATTGAAGGGCCTCTGGTTGGTCTGCTGATTGGACTTATTTTTGGTGTTTTCAGCTTCACCAGAGCAACCGCCCCCATGTTTGCTGACCCCATTATAGCTATTGGACCGCGACTGCTGATCGGTGTCCTGGCTTACTACAGTTATCGTTCTTTAAGCGGCAGAAGTCAAAGTGCCAGTTTTCTGCTGGCCGGCGCCGTGGGAACAGCCGTTAATACCGTCGGGGTTCTAGGTTTATCAACCCTGAGAGGCTACCTTCCTCTACAGGCCAGTCTGGTAACCGGCCTGGTTCAGGGAATCCCGGAAATGATTGTAGCAGCTCTATTAACCAGCCTGATTGGCAAAGCTGTGCTTCAGTATAGAAACAGTCAGAATTAATGATTCTACTTCCAGTGATTTAAATTTTACCTGGAATTCAGCTTTACACCCAAAGCCCCGGGTTTCCGGGGTTTTATCTTTGCACTTATTTTTTCACCACTTATCTTTCTGCCAGAATTTCCTTTATTTTATCGATCCGGTCTTTTATCTGCTCCAGCTCAATTTTATATTCCCGGCGCAGGGTGCCCGGGATGTGACGGCCGGACTGACTTAAAACAAAGTGTTTTTCTTCTTCAACCTCCTGATATTTTTCCTTCTTTTTTTTCAGCAGTTTTTCCAGCACTTCCCTGTCCATCTCTTCAAATTTTGATTTATTCACCTCTCCTGCCCCCAAATTGTGATGATTTTTTTAAAAATATAATAAGTAATCGTGTTTTGTAATAAATTTATGGTTAAAGTCCTTAGAAAATGATAAAATTAAATACAGAAAAATACAGAAAGCAAAAAATATAGACTGCTATTATCTAAAAATAAATTTGCTGTTGTCTAAATATAAAGCTGTTGTCTAAATATAAATATGATGCGGTATCATCTGGTCCATAAGAAGAAAGTTTTGGAGGAATCAAAATGCCCGATTTTAAAAGTTTAAGCCGAAATCAAAAGTACTTTGCCTTAACTTTTCTGATTGGTTTCCTGGTAAAGTACAATTATCTTTTGATCCGTATTTTTAGGGGGCCTTCCTGGCTGGGCGGAATATTGAGAAATATTGTCTTTATTATATTCATAGCCTACTTTCTATTTCCACTAACCAGAACCAGGTCAGGCCGGAAAAAACTATTAATCTTCTCCGGTATTTTCACCTTTGTTTTCATCGCTAATCTCTGGTATAATCGCTACTTTGGTAACTATCTTGGTTTTACCGATATTATTGTCGGTGAAAGCATAGGCTCACCGATGGTTATTTTCCGCCACATCATGAATTTCTGGGATCCTCTCTTTATTATTGACCTGATTATCCTGGGTTTTCTTTTCTCCCCGGAGAAAAAAACAACAGCAGATTCTAAAGCAGCTGAATCCGGATCCTTGCCTGCCTCAATTCAAAAAAGGAAAAAGGTGAAACTGCTGGTAGGACTGGTGTTAATTCTACTGCTGACAACCCAGATCCTGGCCACCAATATGCTGCTGGGCAGCGAGAGGCCGGTGGAGCTTTACCGCCGGAGCACCGGAGCATTTGCCAGTGTCTACGGCATTCTCCCTTTATATGTTTATGAAGCTTATTATACCACATTTTATAATGACCTGGAAGATAGGACAGCAGAACTGCCAGAGATGCTGAGATCGGATAAACTTGACGGGAAAAATATGATTCCCGAAGACAGCAATATTATTGCCATTCAGGTTGAATCTCTGGATGAAAAATTATTAGGTTATGAACACAACGGCAGGGAGCTGACACCTTTCTTAAACAGCCTGAAAGAAGATAGCCTCTATGGCAGCAGCTTTTATACCAAACATGTCAACGGCAGCTTTGATGCTGATTTTTCGCTGCTGACCTCGCTCTATCCCATTAATAGAACCTACGCCTTTAAGCAAAATGACATGACAGAATTTGCTGCCCTGCCGAAAATTCTGAAGGACGCCGGTTATCAAACTCTGGCTTTCCACGGAAATGACAGAGAATTTTTCCACCGGCATCAGGCCTATCCTGATCTGGGATTTGACCGCTTTTATGGTCGGGATGATTTTTCTGCAGAAGACCGGGTAATGGATTTGGAAGAGGGCTATCTTGGTATTAATGACTATGATTTTTTCAAGCAGTCCCTGGATTTACTGGAAAACCACGATGAACCCTTCTTCGGCTTTTTTATCACTGTGACCAGTCATACCCCCTTTAACTTCTATCCCGAAGAGATGATGGTTGAAGAGTATGCTGATATTGAAAACCCGCTGGTGCATGATTTCTTTCAGTCCATCTCCTTTGTCGATAAATCGCTGGAGATGTTCTTTAACGAGCTGGAAAAACGGGGGCTTAAAGATAATACCCTCTTTGTAATCTATTCTGACCATGATGCTTCCATCGATACCCCGGAATATTCCTCCAGTCTGGAATTTGAGTTAGAAAGAAATGTCAAAGAGCCGGAACACATTCCCCTGCTGATATATCATCCGGAATTAGAACCGGGGGAAATTGAAGTTACCGGAACAATTACTGATCTGGCGCCAACTATCCTGGATTTGCTGGGTAAAGAAAGCCTGCCGGAAGAATTTTTAGGAAGGTCACTGCTGAAAGGCCAAGAGAAGCCGGTGCTTTTTCTCCATGAATTTCCTCAAATTTTCTACCGGGATCAGCTTTTTCTCAAAGAACTGGACGAAATTCACAGAGTTGGCCATGTCAGAGGGCGGGAAGATCCCGGCATTGAACTAAACCACCAGCAGAAAGATGAAGCCCGCAAAATTATAAATTTCGTTAGAGAAAAAATGGAAACTACCTTAAGAGACTAAAGGGGGTGATTGTGATGAGAACCAGATTAATAATTGCAGTGATTTTTGGAATTCTCTTTGCCCTTTTTATGATCTTTTACGGAGGATATTATCTAATAAACCCGGACCAGCGGGGTAAGGATATCCTGGCCGAATTTGGCATTCCCCATCCGGCAGTTATCGCCCACCGGGGCTCCTCAATAGAAGCTCCCGAATCAACCCGGGCGGCCTATGTTATGGCCCGGGATACCGGAGCTGATTACCTCGAAGCTGATGTCCAGCGGACCAGCGATGGAGAGCTGGTGATTTTTCATGATGCCAACCTGAGAAGGACTACAAATATAGAGGAGGTTTTTCCCAACCGGGCTCACCTGGAAATTGGAAACTTCACCTATGAAGAACTGCAGGAACTTGATGCCGGAAGCTGGTTTAATGAGGTGTCCCGCTATGCCAGCCCGGAATATGAGGGTGAAAAAATAATTACCCTGCAGGAATTAATCGAAATAGCTAAAGGAGGAAATCATACCCCGGGGCTGATCCTGGAAAGCAAGCACCCGGAAAAATACCGCGGGATTGAAGAGGACATTGTGGAGGTGCTCCGGGAGGAAAACTGGCTGGACAATGATGAAATAGATGATTTCCCCGAGCCTGCAGAAGGCGAGCAGGAATTCGCCCGGACAATTTTCTTTTCTTTCAGCCCCCAGAGTCTCCGAAATTTTAGAGAGCTGGCCCCGGAAGTTCCGCGGCTGCTTTTAATAACTGACACCATGATTGGCCGCCGGAACTGGAGTTCCTGGCTGGAAATGGCAGAAAAAGAAGAGCTGGCCCAGGGCCTGGGCCCCAAGGGTTTTATGAGCTGGCCCTGGCATGTTGCTGCCGCTCATGAAAGGGGGATGTTTGTCTTTCCCTATACCATCAACGAACTCTGGCAGATAAAAGTCCTGGCTCGTTTCCATGCCAGCGGTTATATAACAGACCGGCCTGATGTTGTACTGTCTTTCCTGGACAGGCTGCCTGAACTTCCAGATTTTCCCGACCTGGCAGAAGAAACCGGAGAATAAATCAAAGCGATTCCCGATTCGATATTACTAATTCAGTAATACTCAGAACTAAAGAGTTTATTCTCACTGCAAAATTTCTTCCAGTTCTATTTCTAAATTTTCCAGAGCTGTCAGTGCATCTCTTTCCCCGGTCAGGGCCAGATGTATTCCTGAGAAAATCGCCTCAGAGACTGCTTCATAATAGGGTGCGGTCTGGGCTGAAGGCCGGGGAACAGCCGTTTCAAATATATGAAGAAACTCTTCAAAGAGAGGATTTTCTGCCAGAATCTCTTCATCCCCGTATAATTCCTCGATGGTGGGGGGCAAAGAAGCCTGAATAGCCCTCATTTTCTGTATCTCAGCACTGGCCAGGAAAAAGGCAAATTCGGCAGCCTCTTCAGGGTTTTCACTGTACTGACTTACCCCCAGATGCCAGCCTCCCAGCGCTGAAGAGCTTTTGCCCTCGGGGCCGGCCGGAATCCTTGTCACTCCAAAATCCTCTATGGCCTCACTTTCTTCAGTCATCCCATAAGCATAGGGCCAGTTGCGCATAAAAGCAGCATTACCCTCATGCCAGACTGCCCGGGAATCCTCTTCAATAAAGCCTGTCACAGCCAGGGGTGTAATGTCTCCCATCCAGCCAATTACCTTTTCCAGCATATAAAGGTTATTATCATTAAGTACAGTAACTTCCCGGTCCTTTGACACAAAGTTGCCGCCATCATTGGAAGTAAACCATTCCAGCACATTGGTTGTTAATCCTTCATAGGGAGCTCCCTGCCAGACAAAACCCTCAAAATCGGGATTATTCTCTCTCTCTCCTTCCATAATTATCCTGGCCTTCTCTTCCAGTTCAGACCAGGTTTCAGGAACATCCAGCTCATATTTTTCCAGAAGATCCACCCGATAATAAAGCATACCGGCATCAATAAACCAGGGCATGGCTATTAATTCACCCTCAGGCGTGGTATTATTATCTATAATAAAGTCGAAGTGCCCCTCCAGATGTTCTTCAGCTCCATAATCATAAAGATCAACCAGATGCTCTTCCAGAATTCCCGGCCAGATAACATCAATTTGATAGATATCCACTTCAGGGCTTTCCCTTTCAAAGTGAGTTAAAAAATAGCTCAAACGTTCTCCTGACTCCGCCGGAGAATCTATAACCTCAATGTAAATCTCCGGATTTTCTGCCATATACTGTTCAGCTGCTGCCACCACTGTGTCATATTCAGCCCCCACTTCCCCAACAGCTATGGTTAATTCGGTTTCATAATCAGCCTGAATCCTATTATTCCCTGCGAAAATAGCCAGAGTTAAAATCAAAAATGTTATTATTGCTTTTTTCATAATAAAATAATCCCCCTCTATCTTTTTTTTATTTAAAACTTTCAACTTCCCATCCCAGAGGATTCTTTTCTGCACAAGACTG
>SLJX01000074.1 GCA_007134885.1 Halanaerobiaceae bacterium | reverse complement strand
TTATTAATTAATTTAAAACAAGTTAATCTATTTATTTAGTCAAAATTAATTAATCGAAAAGACATAGCTTCAAAGAAATTTTTCTAAAAGTGGACAATACAAATTTGGGCAATATCAGAACAGTTTGATAATCTTAGAACAGTTTAATATTCCTAGCATATACTATTTATTTTTAATAATATCTTAGGTTTAAGAGAAGTTCTGTAAATAGAATAACTATATTTCAATATTTACTTGATTAATATTTTCCTAATCTCTCTTTATCGTTCTTTATCTCACTTTATCGTCCTTAGTCTTTCTTTATCGGTCTAAATTTCTCTTTATCTTTCATTATCGTTCTTTATTGCTCTTTTTGTTCTTAATTTCTATTAATTACTATTAATTGCTCTATAAATATTCTTAATCTCTCCTAGTCTCTCCCTAACCTTTCCTCTGCTGGCCGTATTTTGGTCGGGCGGTTAATCTGTCAATATAGGGAACAAAACCGTTCATGATAACGATGGAAAATGCTACGCCTCCGGGTGAAACCCAAAGATCGGCCACAAAAAATCTGAAAAAGGCGAGCAGTATTCCTATCCCTATCCCAAATATTATCTGACCTTTGCTGGTTAATGGACAGGTTACCCAGTCAGTAGCCATGAAAAAGGCTCCAAAGAGCAGTCCTCCTCCCAGCAGATGAAAAAAGGGCTGGTCGCTGAAAATTAAGGCCAGGACAAAAAAGGTTGAGATCATGGTTACCGGTATATGAGGTTTTATATGACCGCGAACTATCAAAAATATTCCGCCTGCCAGCACAGCCAGAACCGAGGTTTCTGCGGGAGCCCCACCCTGATAGGCAAATATCATGTTGCTGATTTCCGGGATAGCCAGACCTTCTGAAGCAGCATAAAGCGGGGTGGCAGTTGCTACCAGGTCAAGCACTTCCAGATCATGCAAATAGGGCTCAAAAGCCTCACTGATTCTCAGAATAAATGGTGCCAGATATACCAGGGAAGAACGACCGAATAAAAGAAGAATTCTGGCTGATAATGCCGGGTTAAATCTATTTCTTCCCAATCCGCCCAGGGCATCTCTAACAATAGCAGTGGCAAAAAACCCCCCAAAGGTATAAAGGGGAACCATGGCCCACCAGACAGTTGGAGGTAAAATCAAACCCAGGAAAAGTCCGCTGATCAAAGCTGTTCCATCGTAGAGAGTGATCTCTTCTCCTTTATATTTCCGGGCAACAACCTCGCCCAGGAGAGCCCCGGTAACGGTACAGGCCAGCATTAATACAACCCGCCCGGTTCCCAGCATAAATAGAGATACCACAGTAATCGGGAGCAGGGCGATCAAAATATCCCACATGGCAGAGGAAATTGTTACTCCGGAATGAAAGTGGGGTGCTGGACTGGTTTTAATTGGACTTTTATCAATACTCATCAATTATTACCTCCTTCAGCTGCCTGTTCTCTCCTGGCTTTGATTTCCTGTTTGGCCTCTCTAATCTGCTGAGCTATCGGTCTGTGGGACATGCAGACATAGGAGCAGATACCGCACTCAATACAGTCAAATATATCCCAGACCTCGGCAGCTTCATCAATCCGCCCCTCTTCTATGCAGACACTCAGGTAACTGGGATAGATTAACACCGGGCAGCCATCATTGCATTTATTGCATCTGACACAGGGGCGCATTTTTTTAGTTTTTCCCATACTTGCCGGAATGGCAATCAGCCCGATGGTTCCTTTGCTGACAGGAATTGTTAAATCTTCTATGGCAACCCCCATCATGGGGCCTCCACTTATTACCATAGTTGAGTTATCGCTTTTAATGCCGCCGCACTGTTCCAGGACATGCTCAACCGGTGTTCCGATGGCAATCATATGATTACCTGGTTCCCCGATATTCTGGCCGCTGACTGTTAATACCCTTTCAATCAAAGGTTTATCATAGGCAACTGCTTCATAGATGGCAATAGTGGTGCCGATATTCTGAACCAGGACACCGATATCAAAGGGGAGCCCTCCGGAAGGAACCTGTTTATTCAGGGCAGCCTGAATCAGCATTTTTTCTGAACCCTGAGGGTATTTGGTAGGCACAGTATCAACGCAGATCCTGGGATCATCGTTGGCTTCTTCCATGATTTTAAGAGCATCCAGCTTATTATCTTCAGTATATATCATGGCTTCCTCGGCCCCCGAAGCTTTGAGCAGCAGCTTTGTTCCCTCAATCAGCTCTTCAGCTTTTTCCAGCATCAAACGATGATCAACGGTTAAATAGGGCTCGCATTCAGCCCCGTTAACCAGAACGGTTTCAATCTTCTTACCCTTGGGCGGCTGCAGTTTAACCGGAGTGGGAAAAGTCGCTCCCCCCATTCCCACAATCCCGGACTGCTGAACGATCTCTATTATTTCTTCTGCAGTCACTTCTGCTGGATCTCTAATCTGTTCGGTATATTTCTCCGGCTGCTCTTCTGCAACTTTGATTATGACACAATCAGCCTTTTCATTCGGTCCGATTGGGCATTTCATTATATCCAGCACTTCCCCGGAATAGGGAGCATGGACAGCGGCACTGATATCCCCTTCCGGTTCGCCGATTTTCTGGCCCAGTTCTACCTGCTCACCTGCCTCAACCAGAGGATGGCAGGGTGCCCCGATATGCTGTTTTAAAGAAACTCTTACTTTCTCCGGGCGGTCCAGTCTGGTTATTTTTTTCTCGGATGTTAGCACTTTAAAATAGGGCAATTTTATTACCCCGGGAAACATATCCCTATCAATCTTCATTAAAATTCCTCCTCAGATGACAGGATTAGGGAAAATTAGTTCTGTTAGATGGTTCTCTTAGATGGATTTGTTAGTTAGTTCTGTTAGTTAGTTCTGTTAATTAGTTCTGTTAATTAGTTCTGCTTATCTTAAAGCTGTTACTGTTAAAACTAATCAGGGGGATGAATCTCATTCTTCTCTGCTGAATAGTCTTTTCCTAAAAAGTAATTTAACCAGGATGAGGTCTGGTTTAATTCCCAGTTGACAGGGGGAATATATTCCAGCTGTTCCTCTTCTCCGTAAGGCTTCAGGCGCTCATAACTCCGGACATAAATGCACTCTTTCTCTTCGGGATAGACTTCGCACCAGCCATCCTTACTTCCTCCACAGGCCCCATTACGTTGATTTTTAGGGCACTGAGACATGGGGCAGAGAAAGGCTAAATCAGGCAGGGCACAGTCTCCGCACTGCAGACAGTCATTTGAAAGAGCTTTAATTATTCTTTCGGTAAACTCAAAGGGTCTCTCAAAAATACTATCATCTATCCAGCGGCAGACCTTTTGCAGAGGGTTAAAAAACCAGCTCTCTGGATCGAAAAACAGCCTGTGAACACCTCGAAAAAGCCCGTAATGAATGCTTCTACGGCCTCTTTCAGGTCTACGGGCAAATTTATCAGTATTTAAGCCGGTTTCCGGATCTCTGGCAAAGA
>SLJX01000114.1 GCA_007134885.1 Halanaerobiaceae bacterium | reverse complement strand
TTGCAGGGAAAACAATCCACGGAAGGTCAACAGAAAATTCAAAGAAGATAGACAGGACACACAAAGGTTCCAGCACGTAAAGCAAAAATCTGGACGCTTTTGCGAAATTATTTCTCAGGCCATTTGACATTACGAAATTAATTCATAGATCATTTTCCTTTACATTTTGAAAACAATTCTCAGGTTATTTTCCTTTGTATTGCTAAATTAATTTTTCATGTTATTACCTGTTACATGTCATATTACATTATGAGAATAGTTCTCAGGTTATTTTCCATTACGGGCAGGAAAAGTATGTGTAATGTGTCAGAAAATTTCATTCTTCAAGGAAATATGGAGATGTTAAGAGGCAGAAGAAAATATAAGGGAATATATGGAATGTAGGGGATTTAATTCAGGAAAACCACTAATAACTCAATATTTAATTTCAAACTCAGGGAAACCAAAAGCATAGGGGGCAATTTCATACAGCTGAAAATATATAACCAGAGCTGAATCTTTTAAATAATATTCATGGTCTTCTCTTATCCCGGTAAAATCAAGGCCAGAATGGTAATCAGCTGGATTAGCCTGTATTTCTTCCTGAATCTTATCATTAATATCTTCTAAGTTCAGCTCGGTCCTCTCCAGAAACTCCTTTAAGTTCAACTGCTCGCCAGTTTCTTTATCGATATTATAAGAAAATCTAGAGGTTATGCCATGTGCTCCCCCGGTATATCGATAATGAGAGAAAGTCAGGCTGATTAAATCATTATATTTCTGTAAATCATAGCTGATAGTAGCATTATAGGTCCTGAATCCCCAATCTTCACCTTCAAAGCTTTCAAAATCTCTGGCTGCCATCTCCTGCATTTCAAAGGCAAAGTCAAGGGCATTATTGATAAATTCCTGATTATACCTGGCTGCCTGGCTAAAATCATCTCTAAACCGGGGAATTTCAATATCAATTTCAATTATCTCAGAGCTGGAATTGTAGCTGATCTTTTCCAGGCTATTACCATCTGCAATAGCTGCGCCTGATATTACAATCAAAATCATCAATGACAATGACAGCAAACCCGGCCAGATTATCTTTTTCAAGATTAACTCCTCCTTCCACTGCCTTCAGGGTCTCTGACAAACAGGCAATCCACAGATAACGGCTTTCTCAGGAAAGTTTATCTGATAGATTTTAGAAATTCAGTAATGATATTAAGATTTAGCTGAGAGGACAGATCTCACTGCCCTCTCAGTTCCCCATTTTCAGCCTGTTTTATTCAATCATTGCCGGATCCGCTATCCAGACAGTTTGAGTATAAGCCTCTCCCAATTCAGGGTACTCCTCAAAATCTCCTTCTACCTGATCATACCAGGGAAACCAGCCCTCCTCTACAGGAACGATCAGTTCAGCACCTAAAAATGTCCCTTCTCCAGCCACAAATACGGTTAAATGCGGGCCTTCGGCAACAAAATGATGGCCCATAATAGGAACAAAATTTTCATCAAACTTTTCTTCATGGTGATCGACCTTTTTTAAGTTTTCACAGCTCAAAAAATTGTGTTTAACCGCAGAGAAATTAACCGGTAAATTATCAGCCCCAAACATACCCAAGACTGAATCTGCCGGGTTAAATGCTGCTGAAACTAAGAAAATCTGCTATATCAAATATATTGTTATATAGTGTTATATAGTTTTTAAAAATATGTTCAAAGCTGATAGGGGTCAGGGCAAAACTGATGAATAAATCTAGTTTTCAAGTTAATCCGAGCTACTCAATCTCAATTTCGCAGTGAAAGGCACAGCTGCTTTCCACTTTGGGAAGTTCAATCTTTAAAACTCCATTATGAAAATCAGCTGCAATCTCATCGAGGTTGATGTTTTTGATATTAAAGCTGCGCTCGAAGGTCCCCAGGTTTCTTTCCTTGCAGTGGTACTCAGCCTCCTCCAGATTGCATTTTGTTTTCTTGGTGGCGGTTATTGTCAGGAGATGATCACTCACTTCAATATCAATGTCTTCTTTATCCACTCCCGGCAGTTCTGCTTCTACAATATACCTGGCATCCTGCTCCAGCACATCCACATGAAATCCCAGTCCCATGATATCTTCCAGATATTTCTGAGAAAAAAGTCCTCCCTGATGTCTCGACTGCCCTTTTGTCCTCTTAACAGAACTATCACCAAGGCCAAAGGGCATGATGGGAAACATCCTTAACCCTCCTCGTATTCTTAAATGCTCAGCTGCTCATAACTTCTTTATACCTACTTTCACCTCCTCCTATTTTTGGGTTAATAATAATAACTAATAGCTAAACTTTTGTCAGTTAAGCAGATTACATTTTTGTGTAATCAATTCCATTATTTAGCATTTTGCTTCTTCTGCTCCCCAAAAGCTGCCTTTAACTTTCCTGACACACTCATATCCCTGGAACCTAGCGATCTAAATATATCACCGGCGCCTCTTTCATTTTAATTTTAGATCTTTATTTTTAACAATTTTAACAGTTCCCTACTCTGTTTTAAGCCTATCCCGGGAAATCGCCCTGATCGCGCGGGATTATCTCCCGAATTTCTGCTGCTGCCTGCCTGCTGAGAGAAGTAATATTTATTCCTTAATTTATTCCAGTAAATTTTGACTATACCAGTACTGGTAAATTTTAACGAGGATGAGTAGCAGTATCTGCAGGTCTGGAGCCGGGATTAACTGGAGAAGAAGGCAAAAAAGAGGCCGCGCAACTCGCTGGAGAGCCTAAAAGCTGTTGTTGAAGGAAAACTGGCTCAGAAATCAGAAAGAAGGGGAGAAAATGATGGAAGAACATAACAGTCTTAAAAAACGAGCAAAAATTAAGCTGGCAGGACAGCAAAAATAAATTGTCCCGCCAGCTTTTTTAATTTATTATCCACGCTCATCTCTGAGTTTATTGCTTGTTTTTTTAGTTTTACTGTCGAAATATCATGAAAAAGCGCAGTTCTGTCGAAATATGTGGGGGAACCCGGTACCAACCATTACAGCCGGGCTCTCAGAATATCCTCAATCTGCTCCTTACTTAAAGGAACGGGGTTATTTTTACAACCCGTTTCTGCCGCAATCTTTCCCAGATCAGCTTCCCGGATGCCGTATTCTCCCAGCCGGGAAAGGGGCAGCTTATCGACCCATTCATGGAGGACAGCAATCAGCCTGTCACAGTATTTTTCCACCTGGCCCTCAAGATCCATCTGCATCTGCCCCGGTTCAGCTTCCCGGGAGAGCAGCGCTCCGGCCAGGGCATATTTTTCGAGAAATCGCCAGCTCTCAGTTGCTTCCCCTCTCTCCTCCCGGGCTTCAATCCGCAGAAGTTCAATATTTTTTTCCACAGCCGCCGGCAGCAGGGTACCGCAGACCACACCGTGGGGAATATCGAAGTAACCGCCCAGTGGGGAAGCGGCGCCGTGAACAATCCCCAGCCCGGCATTGGCGAGAACAATCCCCGAAATCAATGCC
>SLJX01000133.1 GCA_007134885.1 Halanaerobiaceae bacterium | reverse complement strand
TCACATCCAGCATATGCGGCCCAAGGTCCATGAGGGCGCCTCCCCCGGCGAAGCTTTTGACGTGGAACCAGCCCCTGGGTATTTTGTTAACCCTCAGGATGGAAGCTTTGGCGTGATATATTTCTCCCAGCCGCCCTTTTTCTATCTCCTGAATTTACTGTTTAAACTGTATTTCAAAAGGTCGTCTCTTCCATAATTTTTACCAGCTCTTCCCGGCTCTTCTGGATTCTAGCAGCCCCGGTCTCCAGAGCTGCTTCCGCGGTAGCCAGGGCTACCTCTCCGGCAATACCGGGTTCAAAGGGTTCCGGAACTATTTTCTCAGCCCCGGGCTTCTCCGTCAGTCCAGAAATTGCCCGGGCCGCTGCCAGTTTCATTTCATCGTTTATTTCCCGGGATCTGACCGTCAGGGCTCCCTTCAATACTCCGGGAAAGGCCAGCACATTGTTAATCTGATTGGGATAATCCGATCTGCCAGTGGCAATAATTTTAGCCCCGGCTTCCCTGGCAGCCTCGGGAGCTATTTCCGGAGTTGGATTAGCCAGGGCAAAGACTATGGGGTCTTTTGCCATCTCCCTCACCATCTCCCGGGAAAGAACATCTCCCACGGAAAGCCCCAGAAATACATCGGCACCTCTGACTGCGGTAGCCAGATCGCCATCCAGATTATTGGGATTGGAAAGCCGGGCCAGTTCCTTTTTGGTTTCGGTCAGTCCCTGTTCCCGGTCCTCATGAATGACACCCAGACTGTCGCAGATAATTATGTTCTCTTCCTTGAGCCCGGCCTGGATTAAAAGTTTGACCGTAGCTGTAGCTGAAGCTCCGGCGCCATTAACCACCAGTTTACAGCTGCTTAATTTTTTATCCACCAGTTTAAGGGCATTCATCAACCCGGCATAGGTGACAATAGCGGTGCCGTGCTGATCATCATGAAAGATAGCCATATCGGTCTCCTGCTGCAGCCTATCCTCAATATAAAAACAGTCCGGAGCAGCAATATCTTCCAAGTTTATTCCCGCAAAGGTGGGCTCAACCATCTTGACAAAATTAACTATTTCATCGGGATCGGTGCTGTCAACACAGAGCGGAAAGGCATCAACCCCGGCAAACTTTTTAAATAAAACTGCCTTACCTTCCATTACCGGCAGGGCCGCCTCCGGTCCGATATTTCCCAGGCCGAGAACCGCTGTTCCCGAAGAAACAACGGCCACCAGATTCCCCCTGGAGGTGTACTTAAAACTGTTGAGCTTATCCCGGGCAATCTCCCGGCAGGGTTCAGCCACCCCGGGAGAATAAGCCAGACTTAAATCTCTGGAGTTGTTAACCTCCACCTTGCTTTCCACGCTGATCTTACCCTGATGCTTGTGATGCATTTCCAGGGCTTCCTGATAAACATCCATGAATTATTACCTCCCCTGTTATCTCTTAAACCTTGATATCTGCTTTAAATATAATACCGGCAAAAATCATTGATGGTTATTTGATTCTCCTGTAAAAAGAACATAGAGCAGACTTCCCCGGTCTGCTGAAATTTTGGCCCGCTCATCTTTGATGATATTGCTGATACCCCTGGTTTTACGGCGTTTAAGTAAGAAATGTTCAACATTATATTTACAACCGGTAATCTGGAGTCCGCTGACCTCACGATCCAGAGCCAGCAGTGACAGCCGGCAGCCCTGTCTCTCCTGAAATAATTTATCTCCCTGAATCAGCCCTATTTCCATTTCGGGCGAAAGAATAACCGCCTCCATGCCGGTTTCCCTGGCATATTCCAGCTGATAAATATTGGCCAGCAGCTGATCTATCCGCCCCCCCAGGGCAGCCAGGATCTTAACCCCGGCAGCGCCCATCTCGGCACAGTGCTTCAGACAGAGCTCCAGATCGGTTTCATCCTTGGCCGCTGGATATTCGATTATTTCTGCTCCCCGCTCCTGCCAGTAATCAACCTCTGCTTCGGTCAGAGAATCCTGATCGCCTATCAAAAGATCCATTCTCAGATCCAGCAGTTTAAAAAGCCGGGCGCCGCCATTGGCTGCCAGCAGCAGTTCACAGCCCTTAAGCTCCCTGAGGTAAAAATCCAGATCCTCTTCTATCCTGCCATTTAAAGCAATACAGGCTGTTTTATTTTTCTCCATGGCTGAAACTTAAAATTCCCTGAGCAGGTTGGCCATCTCCAGCAGTCCCAGGGCAGCATCAAAGCCTTTATTACCAGCTTTGGTGCCAGCCCTTTCAATGGCCTGCTCAATGGTGTCAGTGGTAATTATGCCAAACATCACCGGCTTTTCTGTCTCCAGGCCAACCCTGGCTACACCCTTGGAAACTTCAGCACAGACATAATCAAAATGAGGTGTATCTCCCCGGATTACTGCTCCCAGGCAGATAACTCCATCATATTTATCACCGGCCGCCATTTTTTTGGCCACCAGAGGAATTTCAAAGGAACCTGGCACCCAGGCCACCTCGACATCCTCTTCGGCAACTCCATGCCGGAAGAGAGCATCTTTGGCCCCAGATAATAATTTGCTGGAGATAAAATCATTAAACCGTGAAACTACAATTCCTACTTTGAGACCTTCACCTGTCAGATGTCCTTCAATTTTTTTAGTCATTTTCTTTCTCCTCCTGTTTTAATTGCTGGGTTGCTCCTTCCAGTTGATGAAGAAAATGTCCCAGTTTTTCCCTTTTGGTCTGCAAATAATTTTCATTATCCTCGGTGGGATTGACCTCCAGGGGAACCCTTTCTGAAACCTTGAGGCCGTAACCTTCCAGGCCGATCAGCTTTTTGGGATTGTTGGTTATTAACCTGATTGATTTTATCCCCAGATCGCTTAAAATCTGAGCTCCAATTCCGTAGTCCCGGAGATCTGCTGGAAATCCCAGGGCCAGATTAGCCTCCACCGTATCCATACCCTGATCCTGCAGATGATAGGCCTTAATTTTATTGGCCAGGCCGATACCCCGGCCCTCCTGTCTCATATAGAGCAGCACTCCCCGCTCCTCTTCAGCAATCATCTCCAGAGCGGCATTGAGCTGATCACCACAATCGCAGCGGTGGGAGCCCAGCACATCCCCGGTCAGGCATTCGGAATGCACCCGGGTCAGAATATCGCTGCCGTTGTTGACCTCACCTTTGATTAGAGCCACATGCTCCAGATTATCCACCAGGGTGGAATAGACTTTAATATCAAATTTTCCATGTTTGGTAGGCAGTTCGGCCTCGGCCTCCAGCTTGATCAATTTCTCCCGCTTCTTCTTGTATTTTATAAGATCAGCAATGGAAATCAGCTTTAAATCGTACTCTTCAGCAAATTCCTCCAGGTCCGACATCCGGGCCATAGTACCGTCATCCTTGATAATCTCACAGATAACTGCAGCTGGCTTGAGGCCAGCCAGTTTAGCCAGGTCAACAGCAGCTTCCGTATGTCCGGCCCTTCTTAACACACCACCTTTACGGGCCTGCAGAGGGAAAATATGACCGGGCTTATTGAAATCCTCCGGTTCACTGGCAGGATTGACCAGCTCCTGAATTGTCCGGGCCCTCTCTTCGGCAGAAATTCCGGTTCTGGTAGAAATATGGTCGACTGAAATGGTAAAGGCTGTTTCATGAGGGTCAGTGTTCTGGCTCGTCATCAGCGGAATCTCAAGTTCCTCCAGTCTTTCCTTCTCCAGAGGAGTACAGACCAGCCCCCGGGCTTTTTTTATCATGAAGTTAATTGCCTGGGTAGTGGCCTTTTCCGCCGCCATCACCAGGTCACCCTCATTCTCCCGGTCCTCATCATCAACCACAATAACCATCTTGCCCTCTTTGATGTCCTCAATTGCAGATTCAATGGAATCCATTTATATCCTCCTCATTTCCTTAAATAAATCCTTTATCCTGCAGAACTTCTCTGGTCAGACCGCTGCTTTGTCCCCGGTGAGTACCGGTATCTCCCTGCAGATAATTTTCGGTGGTTTTCACCACATATTTTCCCAGCATATCCGCTTCGATATTAATAATAGCCCCGATCTCTAAATCTGAAAAGGTGGTCGCTGACCAGGTCTCGGGAATCAGGGATACCACCAGACTGTTTCCTGATAATTCAACTATTGTCAGGCTGATGCCGTTGAGAGCAACCGAGCCCTTGCTGATAAAATATTTATCCAGTTCCGGCGGATAGCTCACTTCAACCAGCCAAGAACGGGATTTTCGGGTGACGTCCTGCAGGGTCCCGGTGGCATCAATATGGCCGGAGACAAGATGGCCGTCCAGCAGATCGTTAACACCCAGAGCCGGTTCCAGATTCAAGGGATCTCCAGGTTTTAGCTCTCCCAGATTACTTTTCTTTAAGGTTTCCGGCATGACATCGGCGGCAAAACCTTCCTGGCTAATATCGACCACCGTGAGGCAGACACCGTTGACGGCTATGCTGTCACCTCTACCGGAGTTTTCCAGAACTTTCTCCGCTCTGATCTCCAGCCGATAACTTTCACCGCTTCTCTTTCTGCTTGTTAAACTACCGATCTCTCTCACGATTCCGGTAAACATTTAGCTCCTCCCCTCCTCTTTTCCAGGATAGGCAACCAGCAGCAGATCCTCTCCCAGAATCCTCCGTTCTTCAATTTTAAGATTCTGAATCCGGGAAATTTTCCCGGGTGCCGGCCCCTGAAAAACAGGCACACCATCACTGCCAGCCATCAATCTGGGAGCCAGAAAGAAATAGTATTTATCTATTAATCCTGCCCTCTGAAAAGAATAATTTATTTGACTGCCTCCCTCCAGCAGGACGCTGATGAGATCCAGCCCGGCCAGTATTTTGGTAACTGCCTCCGGATTAAAATAACCTCTTTCATTCAGGGGCAGTTCGATCAGGCTGACACCCTTCCGATCTCCCAGTTTCTGCATCTTATATTCTTTCTCCTCTGAACTATTAATCTCCTCGGAATTTAATATTTCTTCTTTCTCTCCGATAAAAATAAAAATATCTCCTGCTTCCTGCTCCTTCAGCATCCTGGCCTCCAGGGGAAATCTAAGCTGAGGGTCCAGCACAACCCTGGCAGGCTGGCTTTTTTCTCCGGGATAATCTCTTGCGGTAAGCCGGGGATTATCTGCCAGCACCGTGCCGATTCCCACCATCACAGCATCCAGCCGATGGCGGAGTCTGTGACCATAGCTCCGGGCTTCAGGCCCGGTTATCCAGCGGGCATCACCACCCGGGGCAGCCAGATAACCATCCAGGGTCTGAGCGGATTTGAGGTTAATAAAGGCTCTCCCCTCACTCTGGGCTAAGAAGAAGGCCTCATTAAGTTTCTGACCTTCCTCCTCCAGCAGACCGGATTCGACCTTAATCCCCCTGGCTTTCAGCATTTCAATGCCGCTGCCATCAACCACCGGATTGGGATCCTGATTGGCAATTAGCACCCTGCTGATCCCGGAATTAATCAGTTTCAGGGAGCAGGGGGGGGTATTGCCGTAATGGCTGCAGGGCTCAAGGTTGACATAAAGGTCAGCCCCCTGGGCCCTCCTGCCGGCCTCCTCTATAGCCTGAGGCTCGGCATGAGACTCACCATATCTTGCATGATATCCTTCACCAACTATCTCTCCATCTTTAACCACAACTGCCCCGACCAGCGGGTTCGGGCTGACAAATCCCGCACCCTTCTCCGCCAGTTCCAGAGCCCTCTGCATAAATTTTTTATCCTCAGCAGTGAACAATAGCTATATCTCCTTTCTCAATCCCTTCGATAATCCCTTATCTGCAGATCTCTGCACCAGGCTTAGATTATATCATTCTGTGTCAGGTTAGATTAAATTATAATGATGATTGCAATGCATAAATTCGATATCATCTAGTTCGATATCATCAAATTTCGAATCTGTATTCCTTAGCATGCCAGGAATCCTGTCAAACAAATTCCAGGAAAATAACCTTTCGCAGTAAAACTTTGAGACCCTCTTTAAAAAGTTTATTTCGCAAACTAAATTCTTGCAGCAAATAAAAAAACCTTCCTGCAGAGGAAGGCAAAACTCATTATCAGGCCAACTACCATCCAGACTTTAACTGTCGGTTTTGGAATTTCACCAAATCAACCCCTTAGGGCTTGTGGACTTTAACCACCGGTATGGAATTTCACCAATCCCCGTTAGCAGTAATAGATTGTATTCTGTTTTAGATTTTAGCCGAAAAGTTATTTTTCCTAATAATTTCAGAGCAGTTTCAGTCTCCAGAATAGTTTCAGGCCGGCCTTCTCTAATGAACTTATAAATTTTATAGACTTATACAACCTGATTCCTTAATTTAGTTTATCATAACTTCTGAAACCTGTAAAGCAGAGCTTATTCTTTCTACTACTCTTTCTTTTTGCCAACCTCAACATGAAACTGGTAAAGTCGTTTGAACTTATTTCTGCAGCACTTATTAATTTAATTCCTCTTCAGACTGGAAAGATCCTCTAAAACCTTTAATTGCTAAGAAAAAATTGCTCCACCTTATCTGCCGGTAAGGGAGATGAAAGATGAAATCCCTGCAGGTAATCAACCTTTCGCTTTTGAAATAAAGCTTTCTGCTTCTCTGTTTCAATCCCTTCAATAGTAATCTCCAGTCCCAGTGTCTTGGCAAGCTCAATAATGGAGTAAACTATTTGATATTGCTGTTGATCCTGTTCAATATTGTTAATGAAGCTCCGATCAATTTTAATATTGCTTATAGGTAGTTTCATAATGTAGTTCAAAGAAGAATAACCGGTACCAAAATCATCAAGAGCTATAGGGATCCCTGCCTTTTGCATGCGCTCAAGAAATTTATTGCTTACCTCGAAGTTTTTCATTACTGCGTTCTCAGTAATTTCAAGCTCCAGATTTGAAGAGGAAATCTCATGTTTATCAATTAAAGCAAGCACAAAATCTGCTTTACGCGCCAGAACCTTTGTGTGCTCTGTCTATCTTCTATGAATATTCTGTTATTTTCTCTTCAGCCATCTCCCGCCTCGCCTTCTTTCACCCCTAAACCTCGAAAAACACATAATTTAATTATAAAACTCAGAAAATATTAAAAGCCCAGTTCCTAGAAAATAAAAAACTTATCTTAAATTCTCTCAAATCAGCAGCAGTCAGGGAATTTACTAACACCTCTCCCCGGACGCAATCTCCCGATACCTCTCAATAACCTCACAAGGACTGGAAGCGCCAAAAACAGCCGAACCCGAGACAATCACTGTCGCACCAGCTTTAATTACCTCACCCAGATTTTCTGTGTTAATCCCTCCATCAACGGCAATTTCGACCTGATGGGGACTGGCATCAATAATCTTCCTCAGCCGGGCTATTTTATCCAGCATAGCCGGAATAAATTCCTGGCCGCCAAAACCGGGATTAACGGTCATGAGTAAAATCAAATCCAGGTCGGGCAGCAGATAATCAAGACCATCCAATCCGGTTCCCGGATTCAGGGATAGGCCGGCCTGACAGCCCAAATCCTTAATCCGCTGAATCAGCCGGTGACTGTGAAAGGTGGACTCCTCATGAATTGTAATGATATCACTTCCGGCAGCAGCAAACTCCTCCAGCAGTTCTCCCGGGTTGCTGATCATCAGATGGGTATCAAAAACCAGCTCACTGTGGGGACGAAGAGCCTTTATCAGGCCAGGACCAAAGGTCAGGTTGGGAACAAAGTGGCCGTCCATTACATCCAGATGAAGCATATCAGCTGAGGTTATCCGGGCAATTTCCTCTCTCAGTCTGGCAAAATCAGCTGCCAGCAGGGAAGGGGCAACTTTAATCATATTTATTTTCCCACTCCTGTTCCAGTATTTTATAAAAATGCAGGTAAGATTGATAGCGATGTTCTGCTATTTCATCGGATTTTAAAGCCTTCCTTACGGCACAACCGGGCTCATGAATGTGCACGCAGTTGGCGCTGAACTTACACCGGGGTGTCAGATCATCAAACTCGGGAAAATAAAAGCGGAGATCAACAGGTTCAATCCCGGTTATATCCAGGGAGGTAAATCCGGGTGTATCTGCCACCCAGCCCTCTTTTCCAGCCCTGAGCAAATTAACTTTTCTGGTGGTATGAGTACCCCGACCCAGCTTTTTACTGACCTCACCGGTATGCAGCTCTGCCTCGGGCAGCAGCTCATTCAAAAGAGCCGATTTCCCCACCCCGGATGGTCCTGCCAGCACAGAAATTCCCTCCTGAAAGTACTCCAGAACCACCTTCAGGTTATCTTTTGTTTTTACGCTGATAAGATGCAGGTCATACCCGGCCTGATGGTAAGCTTCCAGTTTTTTCTGGTTTTCTTCGGGAAATTCGGGAGCCAGATCCAGCTTATTGATGACTATTATCGGCTCGATCCCTTCCAGCTCACAGGCCAGCAAAAATTTATCCAGCAGGAGAAAATCCAGATCAGGCTCCTTAAGTGCCATTACCACCAGCACCCGGGAGACATTAGCCACCTGCGGACGGGACAGGAGATTATCCCGGGGCAGAAGTTCTTCAACCATTCTATCTGCCACCTTTACCCTGTCACCGGGATATATCTTAACTGTTATTCTGCCTCTAACCTGGCAGCGAAGATTTTTTTCTGGTAGTGCCACAAAGAAAAAGCCTCCATAGGCACTGACAACTATTCCCTCTTTAAGCAGATCTGATTACCTCCTTTGATGTCTTTTTCCTGTTCTAAGATTAATCACTTTTGCCTGGTTATTTGTCCCGCTGAAGTCCACCCTCTCTCTAATAACCATAGGGAGAAGGACCCTGACTGACTATCAGATCTATCTCACCACCCTGAACAATCTCTTCGCCAGCTGGAGGCTCGCTGCTGATCACGATATCCTGGCGGTGTTCACTGGAAAAATCATATTTCTCCTCCCCCACCGATAAGCCTCTGCTTTCCAGGGCAATCCGGGCTTCCCGCAGGGTCATGTATTCCAGCTCGGGAATTTCCACATATTCCGGACCGGCGCTGATAACCAGGGTAATCTCCCGGGTCTGTCTGATCTCCTCACCCGCTGCTGGAGACTGGTTAGCTACTTTGTTTTCTTCCAGCTCGGGATGATTAATTCTATCCTCGGCAACGGCATAGTTCAAACCTTCCTGCTGGAGAATGCTCTCTGCTTCCTCCAGATCATAGCCTACCACCTCGGGAACTTCTACCACCGGAACATCCATGAATATAGTGTAGGAAAAATAAGCCACCACTAATAGGCCAAGAATAATGAGAACTGCAGTGAAAATCAGCCTGGCCTGTTGCTTTAAGGCCTGACCGGTCTGGTTTTCTTCTTTCTCATGAGCAGAAACTTCCGAAACTTCAGCATCTTCAGCCTGAGAACCTCTGGAATCCTGCTCCTCCATTCTTTCCAGCATTTCTCCGGGAGAGCGGCTGTGTATGATGGTTTTATCAAGATCTTCTCCAGAAAACTCCTCTAAATCTTCTTCTTCCTTACTGCGTTTTTTCTCCCGGGCAGCTGCCAGAGCGTTTTTAATGGCATTCCTCATAGCCAGAGCTCCCTGAAAGCGGTCCTCCGGTCTCTTCGCCAGGGCCTTCATCACCAGCTCCTGGACTTCTTCCGGAACTCCCTCTTCCCTGAGTCTAATTCTTTCCGGTTTTTCATTGATATGTTTGAGAGCCACGTTAACGGCTGTTTTGCCGGTAAAAGGCAGCTGGCCGGTTAGCATCTCGTAAAGCACCACACCAAGAGAATAAATATCACACAGAGGGGTAATCTCAGCTCCCCGGGCCTGCTCGGGAGAAAAATAATGGGCGCTGCCCTCAACTGAGGTGGTAATATCAAGTTTGCTGGAAGAACTAACAGCCCTGGCTATCCCAAAATCTGTGACCTTAACCTGGTTCTGGGGAGTGACAATAATATTATGAGGCTTGATATCACAGTGGACAATGTTACTGCGGTGAGCCACCATCAGGGCTGAACAGATTTGAGAAGCAATATCCAGGGCTTCAATTACCGGGATCTTTTCCCGGCGGGAAATTATATTCTTGAGATTTTCTCCGGCGATATTTTCCATCACCAGATAATAATTATCGTCATCCAGGCTGATATCATAAATATTAACTACATTGGGATGAGAGATTCTGGCTACAGCCCGAGCTTCCAGTTTAATCTTCTTGATAAAATCCTCATCACTGGCATACTCTTCCTTAAGCATTTTGAGAGCAACCCTGCGGTCCAGCAGCAGGTCGGTAGCTTCATAGACCACGGCCATGCCCCCCCGCCCCAGCTCCCTGTTAATTTTATAACGATTGTTTATAACTTCAGTCACCACGATCACTTCCATTATTATCTATAATACCGATTACAATGGTTATATTGTCACTGCCTCCTGAGGCCAGGGCCTCAGCAGTCAGACTTTTAGTAATTTTTTCAGGATCAGGATATTCTGAAAGTATTAGTTTTTCTATCTCTGATTCTCGCAGCATATCGGTAAGTCCATCGGTACAGAGCAGCACCAGATCTCCTTCCCTAATCTCAAAGCAGTCGCTGTCAATCTCAAGTTTTTGCTCCAGTCCCAGAGCCTGGGTTAGCACATTACTGCGAGGATGCTGAAAGGCTTCCTCAGGGGTAATCTTCCCCTCTTCCACCATCTTTTCTACTAAAGAATGATCTCTGGTTATCTTTCTTAGTTTATCATCTCTAAAGAGGTAAAAGCGGCTGTCACCCACGTGCCCGTAGCAGATTTTTTCACCAGTTTTTATTCCCATAGTTAGTGTTGTTCCCATTCCCCGGTATTCCGGGTTTTTATTTCCCCGAGTAATAATCTCCTGATTGATGTAATCAATCAGTTCTTTAAGCTGCCGGACCAGCTCGGTCTCAAATTCGAAATTATGCTCCTCAATCAGCTCAATAGCTGTTGCACTGGCCACTTCACCGGCCTGATGTCCCCCCATTCCATCTGCCACTGCAAAAATCTCAGGGAATTCTCCGGTAATCAAATAATCATCTTCATTTTTTTCTCTCAACTTACCGCAATCGGAAGAGCCCCAGAGTTTCATGGCCTCATCTGCCTCCTCTTCTGCTTGCCTTTACTCATTGCCGTCAGCGCCGGTCTCTTTAAGTTGTCCACAGGCAGCTTTAACCTCCTGCCCCCTGCTCTGCCTGACCTGAACCGGATAACCTGCTTGAGATATTATCTTTTTGAATTTTTCAATCCTGCTTGCTGATGAGCCTGTCAGTTTCTGCCCCTTCACAGGATTTAAGGGGATTAAATTCACAAAAACTGTCAAGCCCTTAAGCCAGCCAACCAGCTGACGGGCCTGTTCCTCTCTGTCGTTTACCTCATGAATCAGGGCATACTCCACAGTGATTCGTCGTCCGGTATTAGCCAGATACTCCTGTAAAGCCCGATGCAGTTGCTGTAAATTATACTTTTTATTAAGGGGAACCAGTCTGCTTCGCAGTTTATTATCGGCAGCGTGAAGGGAAAGTGCCAGTCCAACCTGAGGCATTTCCCGGGACATTTTTTTGATACCCGGAATAATGCCGGCTGTAGAAATTGTGATCCGGCGGCTGCCAATGTTAAAACCGGTTTCACTGCCCAGAATCTCAACGGCCTGCCGAACTGCCTGATAATTAAGCAGAGGCTCTCCCATTCCCATAAAGACCAGGTTGCGAATATCTCTCTTGGATTTTTCGGCTTTTTCTCCAGGACTTCCGGTACTCTTTAAATACAGGGCGGACTGCCAGACCTGATCCACCATCTCTCCGGCTGTCAGATCCCTCTCCCAGCCCTGCTGACCGGTAGCACAGAATTTACAGGCCAGCTGACAGCCTACCTGGGAAGAAATACAGGCGGTATAATTTTCAGAATCTCTTTGAGGCAGCAAAACGCTCTCAATAGTTCTGCCATCCTTTAGTTTCCAGAGAAAATTGATTGTACCATCACCGGCTCTCTTCTCTTCCTCCAGATCCAGAGAATGATAGATTAAATTCTCCTGGAGCCAATCCTTAAGCCTCTGCGGCAAATTGTTCATCTCTTTTGGATCTGCGGCCAGATTGCTGTAAAGCCAGTTAAAAATCTGCCGGGCTCGATAACCGGCAAAACCTTCCTGCTGCAGCCTTGCTTCCAGCTCAGCAGCTTTATAGCCCTTTAATTCTTTCATGAAAAAATCCCTTTCATTTCAGCTTAATCCCGGATAAATTAACTTAAAAAGCCTCTAATTTTTTTATGATCTGCTGATGAAAATTAAGCTACAGCACCTTATTTCTCCCGGGCCGGGTATCTGCCAAAGTTGATTTTATCAATTAAAAAAACCTATCTTAAAACTGTAGCATAGGGTATTTCTCTGGTTCGAACAAAAATATTTCCCCTGCCCTGCTGCCAGAAACCGCCCCTTCCAGGACTATCAGTTCTAGCCCCGATGATTTCAACCTCATCCACCTGAGCGGTGGTGGTAATATTCCTCTGCATGAACCTCCCCAGGGCCGGACCCACAAAATTGGCCAGCACAACAGCAGCCAGCATGGTCCAGAGGGTAAACATCCCGCTTAAAAATAACAGCAGCAGAAAAATTACCGCTGAAGCCAGGTTGGCAGCTGTTATCGTGGTTCCGCATCTGTCATGAATCACCAGTTCACTTTCACCCCTCTGCAGGCGCTTAAGTCCCTCCCGGGCTGCTATTTCAACCTGTTCTGGATTCTGGAGCCCCAGAATGAAAAAACCTTCATCTTCAGCATAACCGGCCAGCTGATGATAATCATACTTTTCCTCCAGTACATTGATAGTTGCATGTTCCAGAGCATGATTTTTTCTCAGCCTGGGATTTCTGGCAATCCTGAGCAGCTGTCCGGGTGCCACCAGCAGAGTGCCCAGAGAAGCCATTGTCAGCTTAAGCGGTATTAACAGAAGAAAAAATAGCAGAAAGGGCCAGAATAAAAAGGGGAAGAAAAAGACTAACAGCAAGAGCAGCAACCAGAATGCCATAATTGACTCCTTTCTCAAAATCTTTCTAACTAAAACCTGCTTAATCTGCTGAAATATAAGTCAGCAAAATTTATTGCCTTCTATCAGGATATTCTGTCAGGTTAAAATAGTCAGATAATTAATCCTCAAAAATCCCGACCCGACTTCTCTTATATCCCCTGATCCAATATCTCCTAAAAAAATCAGGCTGACCTCAGCTTTGTCCCAGCCTTTCTCCCGGCTCGGGCTGATAGCCGCAGACAAAATCGCGATCTGACATTCTTTTTTTCCCGGGCAGCTGGACC
>SLJX01000043.1 GCA_007134885.1 Halanaerobiaceae bacterium | reverse complement strand
TTGGTCTGCTTGGCCTGGACAAATTTATTGAGAATATGATTTCCCAGGGTTTCTTTTATAACTTCATCTTCCAGCATGAGCCTGACAGCCTCCATGATGTTACCGGGCAGGCTGGTGATACCCAGTTCTTTTTTTTCAGTTTTGCTGAGATGATAAATATCTTTAACAACTTCCGGGGGAGCTTCAATTTCATTCTTTATGCCATCCAGTCCTGCTTTCAGCATAACAGCAATGGCCAGATAGGGATTGGCGGAAGGGTCGGGATTTCTCAGTTCCAGCCGGGAACCATCTCCGTCAGCAGACGGAATCCGGATCAGAGCACTGCGGTTGGCGCTTGACCAGGAAACATAAACTGGAGCTTCATAACCAGGCACCAGTCTTTTGTAAGAATTGATGGTGGGATTGGTGATGGCGGTAAAGGCCCGAGCATGTTTGAGCAGTCCTCCTATGTAATAATAAGCGGTTTTGCTTAAGCAGAGCCTATCATCGGGATCATAAAAAACATTTTCCCCATTGGAACACAGTGACTGATGGATATGCATGCCGGAACCATTTTCTCCGGCTATGGGTTTGGGCATAAAAGTGGCATGAAGATTTTGTTCGCTGGCCATTGTTTTGGTCACGAATTTAAAGGTTCCGATGTTGTCAGCGGTCCGGAGAGCGTCAGCGTATTTAAAATCTATCTCATGCTGGCCCGGAGCTACTTCATGATGAGAGGTCTCTACCTCAAAACCCATCTTTTCCAGAGCCAGAATAATATTGCGGCGGGTATCCTGTGCCTGGTCCATCGGGGAAAGGTCAAAATAACCTCCTTTATCCTGAGGAATTACAGTAGGATTTCCCTCTTCATCATTTTCAAAAAGAAAAAATTCTGGCTCCGGGCCAACCTGCATGCTGTAACCGAGCTCCCGGGCCTCTTTGAGGACTTTTTTCAGCACCTGCCGGGGGTCACCGGCAAAGGGAGTACCATCGGGGCAGTAGACATCGCAGATTAACCTGGCCACCGAGCCATTTTCCTTTGGCCGCCAGGGAAAAAGGCAGAAAGTGTCGGGATCCGGACGGAGATACATGTCTGATTCCTGGATTCTGGCAAAACCGTCGATGGAAGAGCCGTCAAACATAATCCCCTTTTCCAGAGCTACGGGCAGCTGCTCGCGGGTAATGGCTACATTTTTTACGATTCCCAGAATATCGCTGAACTGCAGTCTGATGAATTTTACATTATTCTCCTCGGCCATGCTTAGAATATCTTCTTTAGTTCTGCTGCTCATTACTCAATTCCTCCTGTTTAATCAAGTAAAAGTTTAAATTATTTAACTCACGGAGTAATTATAATATGTTTTAGTGAAAAGAGCAAACATAAAATTAATCTTTACAGATAACTGGCAGTTTTGATTTTGTTTTTATAAGAAATCTGGAAGATAAGGTGATATACCAATTTTTATAGAATAAATAGATTTGTTTAGAGGCTGCAGTGGAGGGTTATTCTCCTGATTAAGGAGATTAAACATTTAAAAAAACACAAATAGCCCCCGATATTGAATAAAGGGGCTGAGATAAATGAGTTTTGAGTAAAATTATTGGATTAAAGAATAAACTTTAAATTATTGAATTAATCTGTTCAGAGCCTTCAGGCAAGCTTTTGAAGCAGCTAAAGGCAAATTATTATTTATGTAAACTGATCCCAGTAAATTTACCCCGGAATGATAATGACGTCCCCGGAATAGCTGAATCTCTACCAGAATTACACTGGTATTGAAACCTATTATCTGTACGTTTTTTAATCTCAGACAGCCTTCAATCAAATCGTATTTTTCAAGCAGTTCCAGCATCCCCAGAGCAGCAAGCCGGGCTTCTCCCTCAATTAAAGACCCGGAAATCTTTTCTTCGATTATCTGACCATCCAGAGAAAATTTATAGTGAAAACAGGGCTTATCTTTTTCTTGATGAACACTGATTAATTCCAGTCTCCGGGAATAACGCTCGGATTCATCTCTTTCAATCCGGGCAATGCTAATTTTTTTGTGATCTATTTCCTTACCCATTTCTACCTGAAATATTGTTTCGATATCCCTGACAATTCGCTTGGGATCTCTTGTTTTATCAGCAATAACATGGATTTCTTTCTCATTGCCCTCTCCAACAATCCGGCTGGAAATAACCCCTTCAATTTTTTCTATTTTATTCTGCCCCTCTTCCAACTTCTCTACCCCCATTCCTGATTTCAGCCTGGCCATGACGTTTGCTGCGGCGGACAGGCTGCTGCATTTGCTGGGCTTCAGATTGGAATTCTTCATCAAAAACGCCTTCACGAATTAACTCTATTAAATGCCTGGCGAGCTCAGGGTCAAACTGGGTGCCGGAGCATTCCTGCAATTCCTGAATAGTTTGTTCTTTAGTTAAGGCCGGTTTGTATTTTCGGCCGGTAGTCATAACATCAAAGGCATCACAAACACTAATCACTCTTGCGCCCAGAGGAATGTCTTTCCCAGAAAGTCCCTCAGGATAACCGGTTCCATCATATCGTTCATGGTGATGATTTATAATATCGAGATCATCCTGGAATATTTCAATATCAGTAAGGATTTCATAACCATATTTGCTGTGATTTTGCATTTCTCGATATTCTTCTTCAGTTAATGAAGAAGAGCTTTTTAATATTTTATCGGGAACTTTAATTTTGCCAATGTCGTGGATTTTGGCCATGTTGACTATTTTGTCTGTTTTAAGTTTTGAAATACCAGCTTTTTCACAAAGTTTTGATGAATATTCTGAGACTCTTTGACAGTGTCCTTCGGTATAGTTGTCTTTAGAATCGATTACTTTTAAAAAGCTTTCTATAACCTGGGTAATGGTATTTGACTGTTTTAGATAAGTATACATAAAATCTCTTATTAAATAAATAAATGCAATTGAAATCAAAAGAAATAATACTCCAAAATTCAAATAACCATGAAAAAAAATTAAAGCTAAAAAATATTCAACAAATGCACTTTTCCCAAGTTGAAAAATAAAAGCAGCAACCTTTGGAGTTTTTTGACTGTCAGAAAATTTAATGACAAAAAAGAAAAGAAGTTGATTTGCTGTAAAGTAAGTAATGGCAGCAAAAAAGAATGAAAAAATATAGTTAGGGTCAGAAATAACTTGTTGAGTAAAATAAATAGTTAATGATGCTATACTAGCTGTTATGAAATGCATAGCTCTATTAAATATGAATTTATACCAAACAAAGTTAAAAAACCTTTCAATGATAATTGAACCTATTAGGAAACTAATTGTTCCCCAAAAGGGACCTAAGACTACAATAGCAGGAAATAGGATAGGAAGATCAATTGTTGTATAAGATGCAGCTTTGTAATTAATAAAACTACTTATATTATGTAGACAAAAAAGCACAAAAGTAAAGAATAAAAACTCAAATGGTTGGAATTCCAGATAAAAATATCTAAATAAATGAATAAAAAGCAAGATTCCCAGGATTGACATCAAACTAAGATATAATTTTAATT